>NZ_JAACFY010000005.1:0-288254 GCF_029237305.1 Aeromonas sp. 2MA4
TGTCGACCAAAGACGGTTAATCGGGCATTTTTATGGTTGTTCACTGGGGCACCTCGGATGATTGGTTTGGTTGGCGCCTCCAGTTTTCCGGGAATGCCCCGAGTGAACAACCTACAGAGAGATCACATCTAGCCCGGCCTGCTTCACCAAATTGCAAAAACCGCCCCAGGGCGGTTTTTTTATGGCCGGCGCTGACGGGTGGGGCCTATTGATAAATGAGTAAGGCATTGATCCTGTTCAACAACTTGAGTAACCAGTGCCAATCGTGACATAGTCGCCCCTCATGGTCATAAAACAGACAAGGAGAGTGTCATGTTGCTCAAACCCCTGGGGCTGGCCGTTGCCTTCGCCCTCCTGGCCGGTTGCGCCAGTGATAAGGGCTTTCACTATGCCCCGCCCCCCCAGACCCTGATCGCCCCGGAAGCCGCCAGCGGCTGGACAGACAAACAGGGCTGGCAGGGCCATGACTTCATGGTGGCTGCGGCCAACCCGCTGGCCGTGGATGCGGGCTACCAGATCATCCGGGCTGGCGGCAGCGCCGTGGATGCCGCCATCGCCGTGCAACTGGTACTGACTCTGGTGGAGCCGCAATCCTCCGGTATCGGTGGTGGCTCCCTGCTGCTGGTATGGGATGGCAGCAAGGTTGCGGCTGTGGATGGTCGCGAGACAGCCCCTGCCGCCGCCACGGATCAGCTGTTCATGAAGGATGGCAAGCCCATGGCCTTCTATGACGGCGTGGTGGGCGGTCGCTCTGTGGGTGCGCCTGGCACAGTGCGGGCGCTGGCGCTGGCCCATCAGCGCTATGGCAAGCTGCCCTGGGCTGCGCTGTTCGAGCCCGCCATCACCCTCGCGCAGCAGGGGTTTGTCATCAGCCCGCGCCTCGCCACCCTGCTGGCAAAAGACCCCTATCTCGCCAAAGACCCGGATGCCCGCGCCTACTTCTATCTGCCCGACGGCACACCAAGGCCTGCCGGCAGCACGCTCACCAACCCGGCGCTGGCCCGGGTGCTGAAGACCCTGGCCACACAGGGGGAGGATGCCTTCTATCAGGGGCCGCTGGCAGATGCCATGGTGGCCAAGGTGCGCCAGCATCCCACCAATCCCGGTGTGCTGGCGGCGGCCGATCTGGCCAGCTATCGCGCCAAGCTGCGCGACGGCCTCTGCTTTGACTACCGTCAGAGCCAGATCTGCGGCTTCCCGACCCCCTCCTCCGGCACCATAGCCCTGGGACAGATCTTCGGCATGCTGGAGAGCCGCAACATGGCAGCCCTCAAACCTGTGACGACGCCAGAAGGTCAGCTTGCCGCGTCAAGCGATGCCATCCACCTCTACAGCGAGGCGGCGCGGCTCGCCTTCGCCGATCGCAACCAGTATGTGGCAGACAGCGATTTTGTCAGCGTGCCGGTGAAGGGGCTGCTGGACAAGGGCTATCTGGCCGAGCGGAGCAAGCTTGTCGGCGAGCGCTCCATGGGGGTCGCCCAGCCCGGTATGCCGCCGCTGGCACTGGCTCGCGGCAAGGATGCGACCCCCGAGCTCCCCTCCACCAGCCATGTCTCCATCGTCGACAAGGCGGGCATGGCGGTCTCCATGACCAGTTCCATCGAGGATGGCTTCGGTTCGCGGCTGATGGTCAACGGCTACCTGCTCAACAACCAGCTCACCGATTTTTCCTTCACCTCGGTGGATGCCGCCGGTCTGCCGGTGGCGAATCGGGTCGAGCCTGGCAAACGGCCACGCTCCTCCATGTCCCCCCTGCTGGTGTTTGACAAGCCAAGTGGCGAGCTGACCATGACGCTGGGCTCACCGGGGGGCTCCGCCATCATCAACTACGTGGGCAAGACGCTGCTCGGCACCCAGGATTGGGGGCTGAACCTGCAGCAGGCCATCAACCTGCCCAACTTTGGCAGCCGCAACGGCCCCACCGAGCTGGAGGCGGGACGTACGCCCATGTCAGTGGTCGAGGAACTGAAGGCCAGAGGCCACGAAGTGGTACTGAGCGAGCAGACCTCGGGTCTGCAAGGGGTCGAGCGCAATGCCGGCGGCTGGTTCGGCGCCGCCGATCCGAGACGCGAGGGCATTGCCAAGGGCGAATGAGTGCCAGCGTATCTTCACCAAGGCGACCTCAGGGTCGCCTTGATGCTTGTTGTATCCTGGCACCCACTCATACAGGAAAAAATCATCAACGATGAATTATTCCTGCCAACGAAATGGACAAAGCCGTCTCTTCTCACCCTTAATTTCGACACCTATGCACTTTTAATCGCAAACAAGCGTCAAAATGTGGATAAATATTGCTTTTAAGCAAAATTTGTATTATTTTTCAACAGAAACGACAACTGTTGTCCTCAATATCCAGTGTTCGCTGCGGCCAACATCTGTCTCTTTCGCCCCCTGCTCATTGACAGCTGCCCTCTTCATCCCGTGCGGTGATCTGGTAGCCCCCTGACTGCCATTAGCGAGGTGACGACATGGACCACTCCCTTCCCCTGATTACCACCCTGGTTGGCGGCTTCGTGCTCGCCTACGTACTCGGCATGCTTGCCCATCGTCTCAAGATCTCCCCCATGGTGGGATATCTGGCGGCCGGGGTGATCTCGGGCCCCTTCACACCGGGTTATGTGGCCGACATGGCGCTGGTGCCCGAGCTGGCGGAGCTGGGGGTCATATTGCTGATGTTCGGGGTCGGCCTGCACTTCTCCTTCAGCGACCTGATGTCGGTGAAGAAGATCGCCATCCCGGGGGCCATAGTCCAGATAGCGGTCGCCACCTTGCTCGGCATGGGGCTCTCCTCCCTGCTGGGATGGGATCTCACCGCCGGCCTGATGTTCGGCCTCGCCCTCTCCACCGCCAGTACAGTGGTGCTGCTGCGGGCGCTGGAGAGCCGCCAGAACCTGGAGACCCTGCAGGGGCGCATCGCCATCGGCTGGCTCATCGTCGAGGATCTGGTGATGGTGCTGGCGCTGGTGATGCTGCCCATACTCGCCAATATTCAGCACGGCGATCAGAGCATGAGCTGGCAGAGCATAGCGCTGGATCTGGGCTGGACCCTCGGCAAGGTCGCCCTGTTCGTGGCGCTGATGATGGTGGTGGGTAGCCGCTTCATTCCCTGGTTGCTGGCTCACACCGCCAGCACTGGCTCCCGCGAGCTGTTCACGCTGGCGGTACTGACCGGCTCCCTTGGCATCGCCTTCGGGGCGGTCAAGCTGTTCGGCGTCTCCTTCGCCCTCGGTGCCTTCTTCGCAGGCATCGTCATGAACAGCTCCGAGCTGAGCCATCGCGCCGCCAACAACACGCTGCCGCTGCAGGATGCCTTTGCCGTGCTCTTCTTCGTCTCTGTGGGCATGCTGTTCAATCCCGCTGTGCTGCTGACGGATCCGCTGGCGGTGCTGGCCACCCTGTTCATCATCATGTTCGGCAAGTCGGTGGCGGCCTACGCCATAGTGCGGCTGTTTCGCTACAGCCAGCGCACCGCGCTCACCATCTCCGCCAGCCTGGCCCAGATCGGCGAGTTCTCTTTCATCCTGATTGGGCTCGCCATCGTGCTCAAGCTGGTGCCGGAAGCGGCTCGGGATCTGATCCTGGTAGGTGCCAGCCTCTCCATCATGCTAAACCCCCTGGTATTCAATGCCGTCGAGCGCTACCTGGAGAAGCACCCGGATGCCGACAACACCCAGGCACTGGCCGAGTGCAAGTGCCCGGCCGTCGAGATGAAGGAGCACACTGTACTGGTAGGCTTTGGCCGGGTCGGTCGCCTGCTGGTGGAAGGGCTGCAAGCCGCCGAGCGGCCGCTGGTGGTGATAGAGCAGGATCCGCACCGGCTGGAGAGCCTGCACCAGGCCGGGATCCCCCATATCAATGGCAACGTGGCAAACGATGAGGTGCTGTGTCGCGCCGCCATCGCCGATGCCAGCTGGCTGCTGGTGGCCATCCCCAACAGCTTCGAGGCCGGCGAGGCCATCGCCCAGGCCAGGCGGATCAATCCGGCCATCCGGGTAATCGCCCGCGCCCACAGCGATGACGAGGTCAGCTTCCTCACCCGGCAGGGGGCCGACAAGGTGATCATGGGGGAGCGGGAGATAGCGCTCGGTATGCTGGCGGAAACCACTGGCGCCCCTGCATAAGCCCGTCACCACCAGACAAGAAAGGGGCCCATGGCCCCTTTCGTTTATCCCGCAGTCCATCAGTGACTGAATCGTGCTGACGATGGCTGATGAGTCATATCGGCAATCCCGAACGCACCTCAGCGCCATGGCACAGTTTGGCTCCCTTCGTCAGCCCCCCAGCCGGGGCACCTTGGGTACCACCTTGCAACCACACTGCCACCCGCCTCCTTGTCAGCACAAAGCTCCGGCCAGCTCGGGACAAGCCCGGTGGTAAACAGCAGATTGTGCAGCGGCCCCCACCGGACGGGGGAGTCCGCATACCAGATGGGCAGATCCGGTGAACGCCCCCTTGGCTAGACTGGGGTGGTCGTCTTATGACACCCACCCATGCTAGTCACCTGTGACAATACCCGGAAGGATCCGACATGAAACTCTTTATGACCGCCCTCTTGCTTCCCCTGCTGCCCCTCGCCGTGCAGGCCGCTGAACCCGTCTGGATCACGGTCGGTGCCGATAGCGGCGTCGAACTCAGGCAGGTCAAGGCCAAGCTGGCCCCCCTGTTCAGCGCCAGCGGCGCCCCCATCCAGCTGGCCCAGATAGAGGCGAGTGAGCTGGGTACCCTCTCCCACCTGATGCATGAAGGCCACCAACGCTGTGGCGGCTATGTGGTTCACAGCACGCTGGCAGATGCGCTGCAGAGCATGGCCCAACCCCTCAGCCAGAACCTGTTCAGCCCGCCACCGCTGACTCAGGGTGCCAGTGTCAACCGACTGCTGCCCTATCTGGATCAGGGCAACATAGTGGGCACCATCAGCAAGCTCTCCAGCTGGCGCAACCGCTACTACACCACCACAACCGGGGTGCAATCCGCCGACTGGGTCGCCAGCCAGTGGCAGAGCCTCGGCAGTGCTCTGCCCTGGGCCAGCGTCAGCCGGGTCAAACACAGCGGCTATCCGCAGCAATCCGTGGTGCTGACCCTCAAGGGCAGCCGCTATCCTGACGAAGTCGTGGTGCTCGGCGGCCACCTCGACTCCACCGCAGGCTCGGCTCCCAACAGCCGCACCCTGGCCCCGGGCGCCGACGATGATGCCTCCGGCATCGCCACCCTGACCGAAGTACTGAGGGTCATCGCCGAGCAGGGCCGCCAACCGGAGCGCACCCTGCAATTTATAGGTTATGCGGCAGAAGAGGTGGGCTTGCGCGGCTCCAAGGACATAGCGACCCGCTACAAGGCGGCCAACACCAGGGTACTGGCCGCGCTGCAGCTGGACATGACCAACTATCAGGGCTCGGTTGAGGATATCGTCTTCATGACCGATTACACGGACAAGGGACTGACCGGCTATCTCACCCAGTTGCTTGACGCCTACCTGCCACAAATAAGCTATGGCTATGACAGCTGCGGCTACGGTTGCTCGGATCACGCCTCCTGGCACAATCAGGGCTATCCCGCCGCCATGCCGTTCGAGTCACGCTTCAACGACTACAACCCCAAGATCCACACAGCGCAGGATACCCTGCAAAACTCCGATGCCTCGGCTGGCCATGCCCTCAAGTTTGCCCAGCTGGCCACCAGCTTCGCCATCGAGATGGGCAAGATCAACTGAGTGACACCCGGTTGAACAAGCAGCAATAAGACAAGAAAGGGAGGCTCGGCCTCCCTTTCTTGCTTATCACACGGTTTTCAGCGGGATTGTGGATGCCAGCCAAGCAGAGTGGCCTGACGCAGCTCTTGCCAGGCTGGGCGGGAGAGAAGGGGTTCACTGGCCGCCAGCATCTGGTGCAATTCGGCGAGCTCAAGGGCGCTGACGTCCCCCTCCAGAGGCGCTGGATCATCCGGCCAGCAGCTGGCGGGCAGTGCCTGCATACCGAGCAGGGCGAGAGAGAGTATCAGCAGATAGGGCGCCATATTGCAGCTCTCATGTTCAGTCACAGTGTCTATTCTTGTCGAGACTGATGACGGCTTGATGACAGGGAAGGATCGTCATTTTACAACATCTGACGAGGCTGACTGGCGCCGAGACACATATGGCAACATTTATGCCAGATCTGCGAAAACCAGTTAATTTATGCCCTAAAAAGTAACCGGGAGGAAAACGTTATCCCTGAAAAGAAAACGTTATCTGGTCAAAACGTTGTTTCTGGATCATAAAAAGTATCCAAAAACTGGTGTATATTGCACGGCGGAAACTCCTTAACCATGAAGACTGACATGAAAAAGACCAAAATCGTCTGCACCATAGGTCCCAAGACCGAATCCAAAGAAATGCTGGCTAAAATGCTGGATGCCGGCATGAACGTCATGCGCCTGAACTTCTCCCACGGCGATTACGCCGAGCACGGTGGTCGTATCAACAACCTGCGCGCTGTCATGGCCGAAACCGGCAAGCACGCGGCCATACTGCTCGACACCAAGGGTCCGGAAATCCGTACCATCAAGCTGGAAGGCGGCAACGACGTTGCCCTGGTCGCTGGCCAGACCTTCACCTTCACCACCGACCAGACCGTCATTGGCAACAAAGACAAAGTGGCCGTGACCTATGCCGGTTTCGCCAACGACCTGCGCGTCGGCAACCGCATCCTGGTGGATGACGGCCTGATCGGCATGGACGTGATCGAAATCACCGAGCGTGAAGTCATCTGTAAAGTGCTGAACAGCGGTGATCTGGGCGAGAACAAAGGCATCAACCTGCCGGGCGTCTCCATCAAGCTGCCGGCCCTGGCCGAGAAAGACAAGCGCGACCTCATCTTCGGTTGCGAGCAAGGCGTTGATTTCGTTGCTGCTTCCTTCATTCGCAAGAAAGAAGACGTGCTGGAAATCCGTGAGCACCTGAGAGCCCACGGTGGCGAGAACATCCAGATCATCTCCAAGATCGAAAACCAGGAAGGCCTGGACAACTTCGACGAGATCCTGGCTGTCTCCGACGGCATCATGGTGGCACGTGGCGACATGGGCGTGGAAATTCCGGTTGAAGAAGTGATCTTCGCCCAGAAGATGATCATCACCAAGTGCAACAAGGCACGCAAAGTGGTTATCACCGCCACCCAGATGCTGGATTCCATGATCAAGAACCCGCGTCCGACCCGCGCCGAAGCTGGCGACGTGGCCAACGCCATCCTGGACGGTACCGATGCAGTCATGCTGTCCGGTGAGTCCGCCAAGGGCAAGTACCCGCTGGAAGCCGTGACCATCATGGCCACCATCTGCGAGCGTACCGATGCCGTGATGCCGTCCAACCTGTCTGCTGCCAACGACAGCAACAAGCTGCGCATCACCGAAGCGGTCTGTAAAGGCGCGGTCGAGACCTCCGAGAAGCTGGATGCCCCGCTGATCGTGGTCGCCACCGAAGGCGGCAAATCTGCCAAGGCCATTCGCAAGTACTTCCCGCAAGCCTGGATCCTGGCCATCACCACCAACAAGAAAACCGCTGCCCAACTGGTTCTGACCAAGGGTGTGGTGACTCACGTGGTTGACAGCATCGCCTCTACCGACGATTTCTATCGCATCGGCAAAGAAGCAGCGCTGGAAAGCGGCATGGGTCTGAAGGGTGACGTGGTCGTCATGGTCTCCGGTGCCCTGGTACCGAGCGGTACCACCAACACCGCCTCCGTTCACGTACTCTAATCAGTCCTGAACCGATAAAACGGCGCCTGCGGGCGCCGTTTTTTTTATCTGCCCCCCTGCTTCCCGTTCAAGCCCGGTGTTAGAATCCACGCGGATTCAATCCAAGTGGGAAATGTCCCAAATATCGCGTAATAACCCGGAAGTTTTATGCCCTCAACACGTTTCAAAAGAGCCTCGGCAGCCCTGTTGCCGCTGCTCTGCTTACTCATCAGCCTCTGCGCCCCGCAAGCCATGGCGCAGGATGTGCCCCAACGGGCCAGCGTACAGCGGGCGCTCGATGCCCTCGGAAAATCAGATGCCCTCACCGTCAGCCAGCAGGCCGACCAGAAGTTTCTGACAGACACCCTCAGCCTGCTCGACAGCATCGAGAAGGAGCACGCCAAGGCCAAGAGTCAAACCCAACGTCTCCGCTCTCTGCCGGGTGAGCTCAGGGACATCAGCGCCAAACTCGATGCCCTGACCCAGAACAAGAGCGCCGAGCAGATCAAGAGTGAGTACGCTCGCATGAGTCTGGCCGAGCTGGAGAGTCGCCAGCCCGAAGTCATTGCCAACATGCAGGATGCCCAGGAAACCCTCGGCACCATCGGCAGCCAGCTCACCAGTCTGCAAACCCTGCCTGAGCGGGCTCAGACCAACATGAGCCGTGCCTATCAGCGCAGCCAGGAGATCCGCACCCGCCTCAACGTCGGTGACGGCGTCAGCAGTGCCGAGAAGATGAAGCTGGGCGCAGAGCTGGCCTTGCTGGAATTGCAACTGGCCAATCTGCAAAAACAGCTGGATAACCGCACCAGCATGCAGGATCTGGCGGTCAAGCAACGGGACTACCAGAATGCCCGCCTCGCCAACGAAGAGCAAAAACTGCAACTACTGCAAGAGCAGAGCAGCGCCAAACGTCTAGGGGATACCGAAAAAACCGCAGAACAGACCGGCGAACTGGTCGCCATTGCCGACAACCCGCTGGTACAAAAAGAGCAGGAGCTCAATCATCAGCTCAGCCAGCAACTGGTCAGCGCCACCACCAATCTCAACAATCTGGTGCAGAAGAACCTGCAAGCCAAGAGCTGGCTGGAACGCGGCACCCAGACAGAGCGCAACCTGAACGAACAGGTACAGATGCTCAAGGGCAACCTGCTGCTGTCGCGCATCCTCTATCAGCTCTACCAGCAGCTGGAGTCGGCCCCTTCCACTCTGGTCAAGAATCTGGAAGAGCAGATCGCCGACCTGCATCTGGCACAGTTCGAACTGAGCCAGCAACGTGACCAACTGTTCCAGAAAACCCAGTATCTGGACAACCTGATCGCCAGCAGCAGCGAGCCGGTCAGTGCAGAGGACAGAGCCAGCCTCTCCACCCTGCTCGACACCCGCATCAGCCTGCTCGATCAGCTCAACCGTCAGCTCGACAGTCAGCTGACCAACGCCATCAGCCTGCAGCTGACCCAGCAGCAGCTGGCGCGGATCTACGCCTCCATCGAATTTACTCTGCAGCAACACATCTTCTGGGTCAGCAGCAACAAACCCATCGATGTAAAATGGTTTATCAGCTGGCCAGCCCAGGCTTACAAGCAAGCCTCAGACTGGGTGCTGAAACCGGACTGGGACGGCTGGGGCGAGAGACTGCTGCCGGTTTCCCTGCTCGCCTTCCCGCTGCTGCTGGTAGGTGGCCTGCTGATCTGGAAGCGCCCCTCCCTGCTCAATCGGCAGAAGAAGATCAACAAGGATCTGGGACGTTTTCGCCAGGACAGCCAGTGGCATACACCGCGCGCCCTGCTCTATACGGTGCTGCAGCGCCTGCCGGGCAGCCTCTTCATTCTGGCGGCCGGTCTCTGGCTTACTTACTGTGGCCTGCTCAGCCCCAAACTGATTTTCCAGATCACCCTCAACCTGGCACTCGGTTATCTGGTGTTCAGCGTCTATCTGGCGGTAATGCGCCCGGGCGGCATTGCTGAATCCCACTTCCGCATGCCGAAGGCCGAGTTGCAGGCCAAGCGCACCAGCATGCGCTATCTCTGGTTGCCGCTGCTGCCCCTCATCATGCTCTCTACCAAGGCGGTGGTAGAACCCTCGTCGCTGGGCAACGACGTTGTCGGTCAGGCGCTGACCCTGCTGCTGCTGGGCCTCACCACCTATCTGGTGTTCCCCATCTCTCGCGCCCTCATCAAGGGGGAGGGCAGCATGCAACAGTCGATCACTGCGGTCGCCCTGGCGCTGGCGCCGGTGGCACTGATGGTGCTGGTAGGACTGGGCTACTACTACACGGCGCTGAAACTGACCGGCCGTCTGGTGGAATCCTTCTACCTGCTAATCATCTGGAGCCTGGTCTACCGCACCTCACTGCGTGGTCTGGAGCTGGCGGCCCGCCGTCTGGCCTACCGCCGTGCCGTGGCCAAGCGTGAACACAAATCCCAGGAAGACGCGGAAGGTGGCGAGTCCATCGAAGAGCAGCCCATGGATCTGGAGGATGTCAGCCAGCAATCCCTGCGTCTGACCCGTACCGTGCTGCTGCTGGTATTCGGCGTCGCCTTCTACTGGCTCTGGTCCGATCTGGTGGCGGTCTTTTCCTACCTCGACAGCATGGTGCTGTGGCACAAGAGCGTGGGTTCTGGCACCAGTGCCGTGCTCTATCCCGTCAGCCTGAGCGATGTGCTGACTGCCATCTTCATGCTGGGCGCAGCCTGGTCACTGGCCCGCAACCTGCCCGGTCTGCTGGAGGTGCTGGTGCTTTCCAAGCTGCGCCTCGCCCAGGGGACGGCCTACGCCATCACCACCATGCTCAACTATGTGCTGATCGGTGTGGGTACCCTGACCGCCCTCTCCCTGATGGGCATGCAGTGGGACAAGCTGCAGTGGCTCGCCGCCGGTCTGACGGTCGGGATCGGCTTTGGTCTGCAGGAGGTGGTCGGCAACTTCGTCTCCGGCATCATCATACTGTTCGAGCGTCCGGTCCGGATCGGTGACACTGTCACCATTGGTACCTACTCGGGCACCGTCTCGCGGATCCGCATTCGGGCCACCACCATCACCGACTTCGATCGCAAGGAGGTGATCATCCCGAACAAGGCGCTGATGACGGAGCGCCTGATCAACTGGTCCCTGAGCGATACCGTCACCCGGGTGATCGTGCGGGTGGGTGTGGCTTACGGCTCGGATCTGGAGCTGACCCGCACCCTGCTCAAACAGGCAGCCGATGATAACAGCCGCGTGCTGAAAGACCCGGCTCCCATCGTCTACTTCCTCACCTTCGGGGCCAGTACCCTGGATCATGAGCTGCGTTTCTTCGTGAGTGAGCTCGGCGATCGCAACCCGGCCGTGGATGAACTGAACCGCAAGATCGACGCCCTGTTCAAGGCGAACGGCATCGAGATCGCGTTCAACCAGATGGATGTCTACATCAAGAACATGAAGGGCGAAGAGCAGAAAGTGGAGTCCGACTCCACCCAGCCCTCCGCCCTGCCGGGCCCGCAGCCCGGCTGATGCATCAGGTATCAAACGCCAAAGGCCCCGTCATGGGGCCTTTTCATTGCCAGTTCTCCATCAGCCCAGCCAACTGGCTTTGCCTCCATGGCAACCCCCTGTGCCCGACCCGAACAAAAGAACAGGCAAGATCCCGGGGGATGGGGATAAGATTGGCCTGCCGTTGCCCATAATCAGGAGTGAGAAGCACAATGCAGCAAGTCGTTTATGTCGCCAGCCCCGGCAGCCAGCAGATCCATGTGTTTTCCCTGGCCGACTCGGGGGAGATGCAACTCTTGCAAGTGGTAAGCACACAGGGTCAGGTACAGCCCCTGGTGATCAGCCCGGACGGAAAATGGCTCCATGCTGCCGTGCGCCCCGATTTTGCGGTGATAAGCTACCGGATCGACGCAGATGGCAAACTCGCAGAACAGGGCTCGGCCCCTCTGGCGGGCAGCGCCTCCCATACCGCTATCGATGCCAGCGGGCGTTTCCTGTTTGCCGCCTCTTATGCCTTCAACCACGTCACCGTCTCTCTCATCGATGCCAGCGGCATTGTGCAGGCGCCACACCAGCAGCTGGCCCCATTGATGACGGCTCACTCTGTTACCTTGCTGACCAACGAACAGGGAGAACAGGAGGCTTTGGTCGCCTGCCTCACCGAAGATGCCATCCGCCGTTTTATCCTCGGTGCTGATGGCCAACTGCTACCCCACCCTCTGGGGGACCTGCATACCGCCAAAGGGGCCGGGCCAAGACACTTGGCGCTGCATCCCGTCAATGGCGACATCTACTGCCTGAACGAGCTCGATTGCACCATCAACCGCTATCGGCGTGACGCGGGTGGCCAGATCAGCCAGCAACAGAACCTGGATATGCTGCCCAAGGGATATCAGGGAGAGCGCTGGGGGGCGGATCTGCATGTCACGCCGAACGGCCGTTTTCTCTACAGCTGCGAGCGGGCCAGCAGCCTGCTGACCCTGTTTGGCATAGCTGAGCAAGATGGCAGCCTGACCGCCCTCGCCCACTTCCCGACCGAGACCATGCCCCGCGGTTTTGCCATCGATCACAGCGGTCGCTATCTGGTGGCGGCCGGGCAGGCCTCTCACCAGATAGCCATCCACCGTATCGATCCCGATAGCGGCCAGCTAACCCTGCTCGCGCGCCATCCTGTCGGGGAAGGGGCCATGTGGGTGAGGATACTGGCCTTGCCAACACAGTGAGATGCGGACAGTAAAAAGCCATGGCAAGTGCCATGGCTTGAAATTGCTGTCTCGCTCTCTACCTCACTATCTATCTCACTCTGGCCGATCTAACCCCTGGTCACTTCCCCCAGGAATTCGGTGAAGCGCTGCCAGGCTTTTGCATCGGCATCGGCGCGGTAATTGTCCGAGCCAAACACACTGAACGCATGGGGGGCACCGCTGTAGCTGGTCGCCTCATGCTTGATGCCCGCACTCTCCAGCTCGGCGATGAGCGCCGCAAAATGACCGAGTGACACCGCCTGATCGGCACTCCCGTGCTGAATGAGCAAATTCGCCCGGGTCTGCTGGTAATCCTGCCCGGCCGGTGTCTCCAGCCCGCCATGCACACTGACGATCCCCTTGAGACTGGCACCGCTGCGGGCCAGCTCAAGCACAGCGGCACCGCCGAAGCAGTAACCGACGGCCACGGCATTATCCAGCCGCCCCCCCTGCTTCGCAGCCTCGGTCAAGGCCCCTTGTAACAGCTTGCGCATCCTGGGCCTGTCTTGGTACAGAGCACCGGTAAGCCGTTTCTTGTCCTCCATGGCGGTCGGCCTGACTCCTGCACCGAACAGATCGGCGGCAAAGACGTTGTAACCCAGCGCTACCAGCATCCTGGCTCGCTTGATTTCATACTCCGTCAACCCGTCCCAGTCATGTACCAGCACCACCAGCGGCGCCTGCTTGTCAGGGGCTGCCAGGTAGTAACCCTCGAAGGCTTGACCATCGACCTGATAGGGCACAGCCCCGGCCTGAACAGCGCCACCCCATAGCAGTCCAAGTAAAAGCAGCATCCATCTTCTCTTCATCTTTCTCTCCGGGTCATGAGCAAGCGTTCTGATTGTAGCCGCCGCGCCTGACGCCGCGACCCCCTTCTGCAAAGCGGATATGCAAAGGGGCCACTCGTGAATGGCCCCTGAAGATCGACAAACTCGTTATTCTGCTGATTTCGCCGCCCAATTGGCTGTGCTATCGGCATCTGTAATGCTTCATCATGAGCATTGGTTCCACCAAAACTCATACCCTGAACTGCTTGAGCAAGCTGTCGAGCTGGGCCGACAACTGGCGCAAGTCGCTGCTTGCCTCCGCTACCTGAGCCACCCGGGCGGCACTGTCATTATTGAGCCCGGCAATGCGATTGACACTGTTGCTGACCTCTTGCGCCACCGAATGCTGCTCTTCCGACGCCTGAGCGATATACATATTCATCTCGCGAATGAGACTGACCTGGGTCTTTATTTTCTCGACAGATACCTGCACATCTGCCGCTTCGACACCTGCCTGCGATGCTTTGTCCTGACTATGCTGCATGCCGGACACCACATTTTGTGTCGCCTGTTGCAGCCGCTTTATACTGGCACTGATCTCTTCGGTTGATTGCCGGGTACGCCCTGACAGGGTACGAACCTCATCGGCCACCACGGCGAAACCACGGCCCTGCTCTCCGGCTCTGGCCGCTTCAATGGCAGCATTGAGCGCCAGCAGATTGGTCTGCTCGGCAATGCCGTTGATCACTTCTATGATATTGCCGATGCTGCTGCTCTCCGTCGAGAGCGAGCGGATCAGGTTGGCGACCCGCTCCACCTCTCCCACCAGTTGATGAATGGCCTCATTGGCATGGCCCGCCAGGTTGTAGCCCTGATCGACATAGAGGCTGGCTTCATCGGTCGCACTTGAGGTTTTCACCGCATTGCCTGCGACCTCCTGTACTGCATGACTCATTTCGGTAATGGCGGTCGCCACCTGATCCAGCTCTGATTGCTGTTCATCACTGCCGCGGCGGGTATCGGTCGCCAGGGAATCGCACAGCTCCGCCGTTTGCAGTACACCGGCTGAGAGGGTGTTGATCTCGGCCACAGTGCCTTGCAGCTTGGCGATGAACTGATTGATGTTGCCAGCCAGAGCCCCCATCTCGTCCTGGCGGCGGATCTTGAGGCGCTGCGTCAGATCACCATCCCCCCGGGCCAAGTCAGAAACGGCTGAGTTCATTTGATGCAAGGGCCGCAGCACGTTGCGATGAATAAGCACCATCAGCAACAATATGATGCAGATATCGAGCACCACTATCTGCCAGACAGTGGTGATGAGCAGTTGGCGAAGCTGTATTTGAATGGTGTCATCGCTGGTCAGCACCAGCAGTTTGGCTACAGTGTTCTGCTGGCCATTGTCGTCATACACCAGATCATGACCACTATAGGCGGCGGTATCCGCTGGCAGCTGGGCGACCCCCTGAATGTCGCCAGCAGGCTCACGGGCAAACCCCGCCACCAGTTTATCTTTGTTCACTACCAGCAGGGCGCTGAGCGCATCGGCAGCCAGCTCCGATTTCAGCGATGCCTCGATAAACGCTGACTCGTAATTCCAGAGCGGGCCGGGCAAAGACAACTGCAGCCGGCTGATGGCCTGCTCGACCAGCGCGGCCTGTCTGTTATAGCTATCCGCTCTGGCGGCGCTGTAGTTGTAGCCGCCAAACAGCACCAGCAGCAGACTCACCGACAGGGAGGTCAGCACGGCAATCCTGAACTTCAGACTATTCCAATCCATGGTTCCCTCCCGACATCGATACTTGGCCGCTTCCTGGTGTTACTGGTACTTGGCATTGATCTTTTCGATGGTGCCGTCAGCCTTCATGGCGGCAAGGATCTCGTTGAGCTTGGTGATGAGATCATCCGGTGTCTCTTTGTTGAAGGCCAAACTCATTTGCGTTTCCTTGAACACAAATACCGGCTTGGGATTGGTGGTCTTCTCCTGATTGGCCAGATAAGGCGCCAGATATTCGCCGGTCGCCCACAAATCGATGCGGCCAGCCTCCAGCTTTTTCACGTTGGCCGTGTCATTGGCCGCCAGTTGCAGTTTGTCGAACCCCTGCGCCTTGAGGAACTCTGCCGCAGCATCACCGTTATAACCGCCGACTGAATACTGCTTGGCATCCTCCAGCGACGCTATCGTGATATTGGAGTCGGGATTGGCAAAAAAGACCCAGTTATTGTTGACCAGAGGACCAACCCATTTGAACAGAGCCTCCCGCTCGGAAGTCCGCGTCGTGGAGTAGAGGGCGTTATTGGGGGTGCTGAGCGTGTCTTCATAGGCACGCTTCCATGGCATCATGCTCAGCTTGTATTCGACGCCGGCCCGCTTGAGCAACTCTTCCACTACCTCGGTAGAGAGCCCGACGATCTTGCCCCCCTCCCCCTGCATGTTGAAGGGCGGATAATCCTCGGTCATCACATTCAGCGGTGCGGCCTGTACTGCGCTCATGGCCAATACCGAAGAGACGGAGAACAGGGCACTTTTCCACAACAGTTGATATGTCATTGCAACCTCACTTTGCTCATAACTCATCCCTAAATACCCGCCATTGTCGATGACTGGGCTGTCATGACCCTGGCTGGGTCGCGCCGGCTTTCACGGTTCACCGCCTTCATGACACATGTGGCAGCAAGCAGATGGGGGGTGGATCAGCTGTAGTAACGAGATAGTGGCTGACTTGGCTGACCAAAGGATCTGGTGATCAGGATGAGAAGTGGCTGCGCCATGATGGCCAGGGCTTGATGGGAAAATTGCCCGGTGCAATACCATGACAAGTCGTACAACCAGAGAGGCAAGGGACAAAAAAATGATTGAAAACACCCACATCCATTTTTTCATATTGCGCAGCATAACCTCAGAGCCAAACCTGTCCTTTAGCTAAGGTCACGAAAGCAGATACGTCAACACATACGCCAAATAGAGCGTTTCGTGCTGAAATGGTGCCAAATAACACCACAATGACCATACCTCATTCATTGCCAGACCAAAAACAGGAAGCCACCCTGAGGTGGCTTCCTGTTTTTCACAGTGAGCGGTAGCTCCCTTGCTTAATCCTTGGCGGCGTCCATCACGCCCTCTTCGGAATTGACAGGCAGGATCAGGTTGAGCAGGATGGCGGCGACCGAGGCCAGACCGACGCCAGCCAGGGCGAAGTCACCGATCTTCATCTCCAGCGCGCCGACGCCCACAGTCAGGGTCACGGCCACGATGGCGATATTGCGCGACAGTCCCAGATCCACCTTGGACTCCACCAGGGTCTTGAGACCGATGGCGGCGATGGATCCGAACAGCAGCAGCATGATACCGCCCATCACCGGCATGGGGATGGAGGTGAGCAGGGCGTTGAACTTGCCGAAGAAGGCCAGAATGATGGCAAACACGGCGGCCCAGGTCATGGTCACCGGGTTGAAGTTGCGGGTGATCATCACGGCGCCGGTCACTTCGGCGTAGGTGGTCACGGGTGGGCCACCGATGAAACCGGCGAAGCAGACACCTATGCCGTCACCGGCCAGGGTGCGGTGCAGGCCCGGGTTCTTGGTGTAGTCCTGCCCGGTCACACCGCCGATGGCGAGTACGCCACCTATGTGCTCGATACAGGGCGCTATGGCCACCGGCAGCATGAACAGCGCCGCGGCCCAGTTGATCTCCGGTGTTTCAAAATGGGGCAGTGCCAGCCAGGGAGCATTGATCATGCCCTCAAAGCTCACGTGGCCCATCAGCACGGCAGAGACGTAACCGGCAATCACACCGCACAGTATGGGAATGAGCTTGATCCAGCCCTTGCAGAACACGGCAGCAATCAGGGTCACCGCCAGCGAGATACCCGCCAGGGTCAAGGCCGTGGTGGGCGGAACTACCTGCTCGGCACCGGCACGTCCCATCGCCATGTTGCAAGCGACCTGGGCCACCGAGAGGCCGATCACCATGATCACGGGGCCAATCACCACAGGGGGCAGCAGCTTGTGCACAAAGCCCATGCCACGCACGCGAATGAGTGCCGCTAGGATGAAATACATGAAACCGGCGGCAAACAGGCCAAACATGGTGGACGGCAGTCCCCAGGTCTGGGTGGCGTAAATGATGGGGGCGATGAAGGCAAAGCTGGAACCGAGGAAAATCGGGACCTGGCGGCGAGTGCAGAGCTGGAACAGCAGGGTTCCCACACCAGCGCCAAGCAGGGCCATGGAGGGGTTCAGTCCGGTGAGCAGGGGCACCAGAACCATGGCACCGAAGGCGACAAACAGGATTTGCAGCCCGGCGACACTTTGCTTGACTAAGGAAAACATGGATGTCCTTAATTTTTTGATAACTGACAGGGATATTTGACACTTTTCAGTTATCACAAGACTTTTTCAAGGCACGAAACGAGCCATAAGGCGTCACTTGTTACCTTTTACTGCTTGGGGAGGGCATGAAACTGGCTTTTTAGGCGGGATTCGTTGCTACAAGCATCGAGTATGCGATTTTACGCACTTTTGTGGCAGACGCCAATCGTTTTTCCTTCATGCTTATTGTGTTCATGGTCAAAAGTTCCGCCATCAGGGGGCGCTCTATAATGGATCCTGTGAATCAAGATGGACAAGGAGTCCCCATGTCACAGCCCCCATTCAAAGCCAGCCAGCGCAGATTGCTGATCGGCTCGGCTATCGCACTCGCCCTGTTTGCGAACCCGTTCAGTTATGATTTCACCCACAATGAGTGGCAAATGAATCAGGCCTATGCCAAGTCCTGCTTTATCGCCGGCACACGCATAACGATGGCCGATGGCTCCATCCGCCCCATCGAAACGCTCCGGGCCGGTGAACAGGTGCAGGATCAGCACGGCGGCAGCAACCGGATCCTGGCGGTCGAACGGGTCATACTGGGCAAGCGCAGGCTCTACGGGATCAACCATCTGCCTCCATTCTTTACCGCTGAGCACCCTCTGCTGACCACTCGGGGCTGGGCGGCCATCTCACCCGCCATGACCCGAACCGAAAACCCGCAACTGACGGTGTTGCCGCTATTTACCGGTATGCAGATAGTGTGTCGCCCGGTACCTGTCATGGTGACAGGCAATCTGGCCCTGCAACCCCAACCGGAATTACTGCTGGTTGAGTCACTCTGCTGGATCGAGGCGCCTCCCACTACCGAGCTCTTCAATCTGCTGCTCGATGGCAGCCACAGCTACATCGCCAATGAGCTGATCGTTCACAACAAAGATGGCGGGGGCAGCAACAGCGGTGGAGGCAGCAACAGCGGTGGAGGCAGCAACAGCGGCGGTGGCAGCGATAGCGATGGGGGCCGCGATGATAGTGGCAGCCAGGGCGAGCATGCTGGCGGTGAGCGACATGGCAGTGGTGAACAACACGCCGGTGGCGATCACCATGGCGGGCGCGGGTTTGGCAATGGTATTGATGACAACGGTATGGATGCCGTTGATGCCAACGGCAACAAACTCAGAGGCGATGGCACCATCGATGACAACGGGGTGGATGCCGTCGATGCCAACGGCAATAAACTCAGAGGCGATGGCACGGTCGATGACAACGGGGTGGATGCCGTCGATACCAATGGCAACAAACTCAGGGGCGATGGCACCATAGATGACAACGGGGTGGGTGCCGTTGATGCCAACGGCAACAAGCTCAGAGGTAATGGCACGGTCGATGACAACGGCGTGGGTGCCGTCGATACCAATAGCAACAAACTCAGGGGCGATGGCACGGTCGATGATCGCCAGCAAGTGCTTACCGATGAGCAGGAGCGTGCGCTGCTCAACAACGGTTTTCGCCAACAGGGGCAACCATGATGCGCTATCTGCTACCACTCCTCCTGCTCGGCCTCGCTGGCTGCGCCACGGTCGACACTCCGCCGCTTTACCATCAGATGGATAAGGCAGATGTTCAACTGGCCAATCAGGCCCTCGCCAAGGCACTGGAAACCCGCACCAAAGGGCAAAGCCTCACCTGGTTCAATCCAGCCAACCGTCACTCGGGCAGCGTCACGCCGCTGCGTACCTTCCGCCATGCCCGCGGGGAGTGGTGTCGCGACTATCGCGAGCAACTCTATATCGGCAAGATGAGCCAGCAGTGGCAGGATACCGCCTGCCGCAATCAGGAAGGGCGTTGGCGGCCACTGCGAACTTAGTGCATGCCACGGGAATAAACGAAAGGGGGTAGCAGCGCTACCCCCTTGTCATCTTTACTGCCCCATGATCTGGTCAGTGGATCCGTGGTTATACCCGGCGATAAGGCAGGTAGAGCGGCTCCCACATGTGGCTCAGTATGTGCTGCTGCAGATCCTGCCCGATCAGCGGGTGGGACGGATCCTTGCGCACTATGTCTTTGAGCACGGCGGTCGCCACGTGGACCGAGATATTGCGCAACTCGCGAATGCGCGGATAGACGGAGCCCTGGGCCAAATCCTCCTCGTTCACGCACTCGGCCAGCGCGAAAGCCGCCGTGGTGAAGATATCCGGGCTGATCTCGCTCAGCTGGCTGACGATGGCCGCCAGCCCCACGCCCGGGAAGATGAAGACGTTGTTGCCCTGTCCGATGCGGTAACTCTTGCCCTCGTAGTGCACATCATTGAACGGGCTGCCGGTGGCAACGATCGCCTTGCCCTGACTCCAGCGGTAGATGTCTTCTGGCAGCGCCTCGCAGTTGGCGGTCGGGTTGGAAAGCGGGAACACCATGGGGTGAGCACAATGTTTTTGCATCAGCTGGATGTGCTCCTCCTTGAAGGCGCCACCGGCGCCGCTGGTCCCCAGCAGCACAGTGATGGGCACATGACGCAACACGTCCGTCAGATTGGCCTTGCCGGGGGCTTCGGTATCCCAGCCCGCCAGCAACAAACCCGGCTTGGCGTAACGGCGTTTGTACTCGTCGAGCCCTTCGCGGTTGTCGCACACCAGCCCCTGGGTATCCAGGATGTAGATGCGATCCCGCGCCGCCTGGGGATCCAGCCCTTCACGGATCATGCCTGCGCAGATCTGATCTGCCACCCCTACCCCACCGGCGCCAGCGCCGTAGACCAGGTAGTTCTGCTGACCCAGGGTTTCCCCTTTCACCTTGACCGCCCCTATGATGCCGGCCAGCACAACTGCCCCCGTGCCCTGAATGTCATCGTTGAAGGAGGGCAGCGCCTGCTGGTAGCGGGAAAGATTGTTGAAGGCGTTGGACTTGCTGAAGTCTTCCCACTGCAAGACGGCGTTCGGGAAGTGGCGCTTGACCCCGGCCACGAACTTTTCGATGAAGTCGTCGTACTCCTTGCCACGGATCCGTCTGTGAGGCTGACCCAGATACATGGGGTCATCCAGCAGGGCCTGATTGTCAGTGCCCACATCCAACGCGATGGGCAAGCAGCAAGCGGGGTGAATACCGGCCGCCAGGGTATAGAGGGAGAGTTTGCCGATGGGAATGCCCATGCCGCCCACCCCCTGATCACCGATCCCCAGGATCCCCTGGCTGTCGGTCACCACGATAATGCGCACCGACTTGGCGTCCAGATGACGCGCCAGAGAGCCCATGTCCTCGACGTTTTTCGGGGTGATATAGAGGCCGCGCGCCTTCTGGTAACGGTGGCTGAACTCCTGACACGCCTTGCCGACGGTCGGGGTATAGATGATGGGGGTCATCTCCTCCACGTGACGGGACAAGAGGGCATAGAAGAGGGTTTCGTTGCGATCCTGCAAGGCACGCAGGTTCTGGTACTTCTCGATGTCGCTGCAGGCGCTCAGAAATCCCTGATACACCCGCTCCAGCTGGGCTTCAAAGGTTTGCACCTGAGGAGGCAGCAGGCCGTCAAGCTCGAAGTCGGCGCGCTCCTGTTCGGTGAAGGCGGTGCCCTTATTGAGATTGCGATCGTTGAGCAGGTCAGTGCCTGTCAGTGCAACGGGGCGAAAATCCTGTCCCTGTGCATCTTTCCACAGCAGATATTGTCCGGTAGCCATAGTCATTCTCTTTGATTTACGTGAAGTTGCCGTTCGGCAGGAGAGCAAGACTCATAATGAAATCAATCATATGACGTTTAATCTTTCGGTTTTGTGAGCTTGGGCATACCCTGCGGCCAAAATACCAAGCCAAAGTGACACTCAGCCAGTGTTGCGACAAATGGACAAAAGTCATGCTAGGATTGCGGCCATTCTGACCATCCTTCACTGTCCACCAGCCAAGAGTGGTTTCTATATTGTTGATAGCCAAGCTTATTTCTCTGCGTCTAATGCTGCCGGTCTTGCTGTTGCTGACCATGTCGAGTCCCCCCGCCCTGGCCACGCAGCCCAGGGTGCTCAACATCATAGTCGGTGAATGGCCCCCTTTCGTCTCGGAGCAGTCGAAACACTACGGTCCCGTGGCTCACCTCATCAGCGATCTGTTTCAGGAGGCGGGCTATAGCGTCAGATATCACTTTGCCCCCTGGGGCCGGGTCTATTCGCTGGCGGCAGCCAGCCAGCTCTATGACGCCACCGCCGTCTGGATGCACAAACCGGAACGGGAGAAGGACTTTCTGTTCAGCGAGCCAGTATTGCAGGAGCAGTTCGTCTTCTTCTCTCTCACGTCACGACAGTTGAACGCCGAGCGACTGGCACAGATTGCCGGTTTGCGTCTGGGGGGCGATATTGCCTACAGCTACGGGCCCGAGCTTGATGCCATGGTGGCAGAGGGCAAGGTAAGCCAGCAGCGGGTCACCGACATCAAGCTCAATTTCGGCAAATTGCTGCGCGGTCGTATCGACCTCTATCCTCAGGAGCTCCGGGTCGGCCTGACCGCGTTGCGCAAAGAATTTGATCCGGCCACCGCAGCGACCATCACCCACAGCCAGACACCCTTTTTGCAAAACAACAGCTTCGTGATGTTTCCGCGCAAGATGCCGGGCTCGGCCAGATTGCAGGCCCAGTTCAACCAGAAATTGCAGCAAGCCATCAACAGCGGACGCTATCAGGACTATTTCGATCGACTGGAACGGGGTGAATACCGAGATCGGGACCAGCCCCGATCTCGGTGACACGGATCAACGACCATCCGGCTTGTCGAGCTGCTCCTTGACCTCTTCAAACCAGAGCCTGTGGTGCTGCCTAGCCCAGCTCTCGTCCACATAGCCGCTCTTCATTCCCTCCAGCGCCCCTTCTGTTCCCACAGTCCCTATGTAGATGTGACCGAATGAGGCGGCAATCAGCCCGATGGCACCGATCCCGTGCAACAGGTTGCTCACTGCCATCACCTCCCGGGTCTGGCCAAACAGGGGGAAGTCGAGCACCAACCCTGTGATGCAGACCAGCAGGCCCGCACTGCACAGCAGCCAGAACCATACCTTCTCCCCGCCGTTGCAAAACGCCGCATCCGGATGCTTGCCATTGGGCAAGATGCCCCCACCCTGGCGGAACCACTCCCAATCCACCCGGGTCGGCAGATTGTGGCGCAACCATTTGAGGATCATCACCAGCAGCCCCAGCACGAACAGAGGCCCCAGGTAGTTGTGCGTCAGCTTGGCGCCCTGAATAGCGGCCCCCCACACCCCATCCCCGAACGGGCGGATCACAAACTTGCCGTAGAGCAGGATCAGGCCACTAAGCGCAAGCAGCAGAAAAAGCGCCGCCGTATACCAGTGCAAGGCACGTTCAAACGGGGTCCAGCGCAGCACCTTGCGACCGGTGCGAGGGTGAGCCAGCTTGAGCTGGCCTGCCCACAGGTAGAACAGCAGCAAGGCAAGGACGGAACCACCTATGGCCAGAGCACCGAACGGGGAGACCCAGGTATTACGAAGGGTACGCCACTGTTCACCGGTCACATTGATCAGCACACCGTGTTCGGCGCCCCTGGAGGTGGTGATGCCCACCTCTCCATCCTTCACCGCCCGCCAGTAGTCGGCGCCGGCAAAGCCGACCGTCTCTTTTTCGGCATCGGCGAAACCGGGCGCACTGAACAGCAGCAAGGCCGTCAGCAGCGCCGTCAGCCAGTGTCTCATTGGCCGCCCTCCTGCTTGCCAAGCTTGAGCCCCTTGCCTCTGCCATCGCGCGGCTGGCTGGCGTCATGGAACAGATCCTGCTCATCCCCGCCCCAGGCGGCGTGAGGGGCACCGCGATAGGCGACCCGCTCGCGGAAGATGTCGGAGATCACCTGCGCATCACCGGCCAGCAATGCCTTGGTGGAGCAGAGCTCGGCACACATGGGCAGCTTGCCCTCGGCGATGCGGTTGGCACCGTACTTCTGGCGCTCCGCCTCGCTGTGGTCCTCCTCCGGGCCACCGGCGCAGAAGGTGCACTTGTCCATCTTTCCCCGCTCCCCAAAGGCGCTGCTCTTGGGAAACTGGGGGGCACCGAACGGACAGGCAAACAGGCAGTAACCACAACCGATGCAGAGATCCTTGTTGTGCAGCACTATGCCGTCATCTGTGTGGTAGAAGCAGTCGGCCGGGCAGACCGCCATGCAGGGGGCGTCGGTGCAGTGCATGCACGCCACCGAGATGGAGGTCTCGCCGGGCAGACCGTCGTTGAGGGTCACCACCCGGCGGCGCTGTATGCCCCACTCCAGGGCATCGTCGTTCTCGTTCTTGCACGCCGTCACACAGCCGTTGCACTCGATGCAGCGCTTGGTGTCACACATGAATTTCATTTTGGCCATGGTCTCAGGCTCCTACTTTACGAAAGCGGCACAGGGTGACCTTGGTCTCCTGCATCTGGGTGACAGGGTCATAACCATAGGTGGTGACTATGTTGACCGACTCCCCCAGCACATAAGGGTCAGACCCTTCCGGATATTTGGATCTCAGATCCTTGCCCTCGAAGTGACCGCCGAAGTGGAACGGCATAAAGGCGAGTCCAGGCTTGACCCTTGGGGTCACCAGCGCCTTGACCAGCACCCGGCCCCCTTCCGGCCCCTCCACCCACACATCCTGACCGTCGCGCACGCCGACGTCGTTGGCATCCGCCGGGTTCATCTCGACGAACATCTCCTGCTGCAATTCAGCAAGCCAGGGGTTGGAGCGGGTCTCGTCGCCGCCCCCCTCGTATTCGACCAGACGGCCGGAGGTGAGGATGATCGGGAACGCCTTGCTGACGTCCTTCTCCTGCACCGAGGCGTACTGGGTCGGCAGGCGCCACAGGCTCTTGGAGTCTGGCCAGGTGGCGTAGTCGGCCAGCAGATCCCGGCGCGGGGTGTAGAGCGGTTCGCGGTGCTTGGGCACCTGATCCGGGAAGGTCCATACCACGCAACGCGCCTTGGCGTTGCCGTAGGGCACGAAGCCGTGCTTGATGGCCACCCGCTGAATGCCGCCGGAGAGATCGGTCTTCCAGTTGCGCCCCTCGGCCTCTTTCTTCTCGGCCTCGGTCAGCTCATCCCACCAGCCAAGCTGTTTCAGCAGGTCGGCGGTGATCTCGGGATAGCCATCTTCCACCTCGCTCCCCTTGGGCCAGGAGTCTTCGGCCAGCAAAGAGACGCCCTGATACTCGATGCCGAAGCGGGCGCGGAAACCGCCGCCCCCTTGCGAGACCGGAATGCTGGTGTCGTAAAGGATGTGGCTGCCGGGGTGTTTCATCTCAGGGGTGCCCCAGCAGGGCCAGGGCAGACCATACACTTCGCCGCTGACCGGGCCCCCTTCGGCCTTGAGGTTGGTCTTGTGGAAGGTGTGCCAGTTCTGCTGGTGCGCCTTGAGCCGCTCCGGGCTCTGGCCGGTGTAGCCCACGCTCCACATGCCGCGGTTGTACTCGCGGGTGATGTCTTCCAGGAGCGGCTCGTTGTTCTCCACCTTGATGTGCTTGAACAGCTCATCGGCAAAGCCAAGCTTCTTGCTCAAGAGATACATGATCTCGTGGTCGACCTTGGATTCGAACAGGGGTTCTATCACCTTGTCGCGCCACTGCATGGAGCGGTTGGTGGCGGTGACGGAGCCATAGGTCTCGAACTGGGTGGTGGCTGGCAGCAGGTAGACGCCGTCGGTACGATCGTTCATGACGGCGGCGACCGTGGGGTACGGGTCGACAATCACCATCATGTCGAGCTTTTGCATCGCCTTCTTCATCTCCGGGCCGCGGGTCTGGGAGTTGACCGCATGGCCCCAGTAGAACATGGCGCGGATGTTGGCACCCTGCTCGATGAGATCGGCGTTCTCCAGCACCCCGTCCACCCAGCGGGAGACCGGGATGCCGTTGTTGTTCATCGGCAGCTTGCCGTTGTAGGCCTTGTTGTCAAAGCGGGCCTTGATCCACTCGTAATCAACATCCCACACCCGGGCCCAGTGCTTCCAGGAGCCCTCTTCCAGCCCGTAGTAACCGGGCAATGAGTCGGAGGTGACGCCAAAGTCGGTGGCACCCTGCACGTTGTCGTGACCGCGGAAGATGTTGGTGCCTGCCCCGCTCTTGCCCACGTTGCCCAGAGCCAGTTCGAGGATGCAGTAGGCGCGGGTGTTGTTGTTGCCAGTGGTGTGCTGGGTGCCGCCCATGCACCAGACCACGCAGCCGGGGCGGTTGTCGGAGAGCAGCTTGGCGGCGCCATACACCTCTTTTTCATTGAGGCCGGTCACCCGCTCTACTTCGGCCGGAGTCCAGCGCGCCACCTCTTTTTGCACCTCGTCCATGCCAAAGACGCGGGTGCGGATGAACTCCTTGTCTTCCCAGCCGTTCTTGAAGATGTGCCAGAGCATGCCCCAGATAAAGGCGACGTCGGTGCCCGGACGCAGGGAGAGGTACATGTCCGCCTTGGCGGCAGTGCGAGTGCGGCGCGGGTCGACCACCAGGATCTTGCAGCCGTTGCGCTCTTTCGCCAACAGGATGTGCTGCATGGCGACCGGGTGGGCCTCAGCCGGGTTGGAGCCGATAAACATGATCGACTTGCTGTTGTGCATGTCGTTCAGGCTGTTGGTCATGGCGCCGTAGCCCCAGGTGTTGGCGACCCCGGCGACCGTGGTGGAGTGGCAGATCCGCGCCTGGTGATCCACGTTGTTGGTGCCCCACAGGGATGCCATCTTGCGAAACAGGTAGGCCTGCTCGTTGGAGTGCTTGGCGGAGCCGAGCCAGTAGACGCTGTCGGGGCCGGACTCCTTGCGAAGGCGCAGCACTTCGTTGCCCACCTCCTCGATGGCCTGATCCCAGCTGATGCGCTGCCACTTGCCGCCCACCAGCTTCATCGGGTACTTGAGGCGACGCTCGCCGTGGCCATGCTCGCGCAGGGCAGCCCCCTTGGCGCAGTGACCGCCCAGGTTGAAGGGGTGATCAAACGCCGGCTCCTGACCGGTCCAGACGCCGTTCTGCACCTCGGCATAGACGCCGCAGCCCACAGAACAGTGGGAACAGATGGTGCGCTTCACCTCGACCGGCACATCAAAGGCCACGGTTTTGGCCTCGGCCCGCTGCATCATGGCCGGGGCCAGCCAACCGGCTGCCACGGCGCCACCGGCCACCAGACCTGAGTTGACCATAAAGGCGCGACGGGTCAGCCCCTGACCGCGAGCGGCCTCATTATTTTGCAAACCGCCTTGCAAGCAGCCCTGCTCGCCCACTTGGGGCTGCTCGGCACGTTTTGTCAGTTTCATGAGTTCTCCTTCACAGATCCGGCTCAGTCAGTGCCGCGCAGGGTGCGATAAAAGTCGTGAACATGGGGGGTCTCCCGATAGCCCTTGTCAGGTTCGGTGTCGTGGGTCAGCACCTCTTTGCCCACCACCCGGCCGGTGGCACCGGCCAGCACGCCTATGGTGGCGACCACGCCAACTCCCTTGATCAGATTGCGTCGGGACGGGTCTTTCAGCTTTTCATCGCTCATCTTTCTGTGACCTCTGTTTTTGTTATGACCAGCCGCACTGTGCCGGCTTCGCTATGAGTGAGTGGGTGCCGCGTCATGGCAGCGTCACCACAGGGCTACCAAACGGCAGGCGCAATTCGTTTTCCAGCTTGAAGAAATCTTCGGCAAGGGCCCCGACCGCCCGGTAGAAGCTGCCCCCTTTCGCCTGTTGCTGATCACGGCAGCAAGCGAGTACCCAGGGGGCAAGGTGGCGTTCATAGAAGCGGTTGCGATCCGGGTGCAGCTCGCCAATCAATACCGCCATCACCTCGCACAGGGCGGCCAGATGATCTTCCGGCTCGCACACCCCGCTCTGACGCTCGAAGCCCAGCGACTGCAAGTCGGCGCGCAGCACCGCCAGCGGCAGCTCCATCAGGGAACCGGTGAGATACCAGGAGGCAAACGGCACGATTTCACCGCGCCCCAGCCCGATAAAGAGATCCTGATACTCCTCGGCAAGCTCATTCTCGTGGTGGCTATTGGCCGCCAGCTGCACCAGCCCCAGCCCTCTGGCAAAGGGGCCCGGCATGGCCTGCAACCCTTGCAGCCAGCCAAGCTGTTCGCCACGGGGGGCGGCGCGCCAGAGGCTCGCCAGCAGGGCGTAGAGATCAGCGCTGCTCTGTTCCAGTTCGCTCATGGTCAATTCGCCCGCATTCGGTGTGGTATGGCTGTTATGTTGTTCACTCATCATTGTCCCCTCACACCTTGAGCTGGGCGGCAGGATCCGCCGCCAGCGCTGCAAACACATCCTTGACCCGGCACTCCTCACACATCAGCAACCGCTGGGCGGCCTCGTTCTGGAAGTGGGAGTGACCGGCCAGTTTTTGCTGGATGCGGCGGATCATCGAGGCTGGCGCGAACGGCTTGGAGCAGCGAATGCAGCAGGCGGCCTCTTCGGCTTTCAGACTCTGCACGGCGCGGCGCGCCTCGGGCACAGGCTGCAAACGGGGCGTGAGCACTATGGCCTGCTCTGGGCACGCCTTCTCGCACATGCCGCACTGGATGCAGTCCTGCTCGATAAAGTTGAGGCCAGGCGTGTGTCCCACAGAGTGGAGGGCGCGGGTCGGGCAGACCGCCACGCAGCCCATGCAGAGGGTGCAGTCAGACTCTTTGAGTTCCACGCTGCCGTAAGGGGCGCCACGGGGCACAGCCAACATCTCGCGGCTGCCCTGATTGGCCTGCCAGAGCACATCGAAGGCGGCAAACAGGTTCTCCCGCTTGTCTCCTTTGAGCGGCTTGTCCAGCAGGGCAACGGCTGGCTCACAGGAGATCGGCTTATCTTGTTCGGCATCCGGGTTAAACAAGGCGATGCGATTGACAGCGAGACCGGCGCCCGCCAGCAGCACGGCGGCGCTCGCCAGTTCCCGCTCAACCAGCGCCCGCACGCTGGCGGGGGCATCGTCACCGAGCGCAATGCGCACCGCGCTGGCGCCATAGGCGAGTGCGGCGAACCAGCTCTCGATGCCTAAACTCGCGCTCTCCTCCACCCAGACCGGCAGCCAGTTGGCGGGCAGGCGGGTGAGTTCTGTTTCCACCCATTCGCGCTCGTTTTCACCGGCGATAAGCAGCTGGGGCGCTTCGCCTCCCGCCTCCCGGTAGTGCTTGAGCAATCGGAACAGGTAGTCGCCGCTGGTGTTGGCATCTGGCTGGTGATAGGCAATCGCCCCGGTCGGACACGCCGAGGCACAGCTGCCAAAGCCCTGACAGAGATGGGGATCGATCTGGATGCGACCATTAATGGGCTTGAGCGCATCGGTCGGGCAGACATCGAGGCAGCGGCTGCAACCGGGCACGCCGCGAGCGGTAAAGGCGCAGGCCTCGGCATCGAGGCGAAAATAACGCGGCTTATCGAAGATGCCGGTGAGGGCGCACAGCTCGGCGAGCCGTTCGGCCAGCCCCTGGTCATCAAAGAGATGCAGATAACCGATCGGTGGGCGCTCCAGCGCAAACAGCGGGGCGCGGCCCAGATCGGCCACCAGATCGAAGCGCGGTTCGCTACCAACAGTCACTTGTTGCGGAAAGCAGAGCGCAGCCAGGTTAACCCGCTCACCCTGCCCATTGAGGCCAGTGAGCTGGAACTGACCCAGATACCCTGTCAGGCTCGGTTCGCGCAGGGTCAGGGCAGCGAGGGATGCGGTGGCATCGAAAATGGCTTCGAGATCTGCCGACGCGGCATCGTGGACGGATTCGGTCACCAGCAGAGTCGGCTTCACCCCGGCGGGCAGCAGGCTGGCGGCGCGGCGAATGCGATCTTCCGGGCCGACCAGCAGCAGGCGCCCCTGACTCTGGTAAGAGACAGTGGCCGGGATCAGGTTATCGGTCTTGACCGTATGCTGCTGGGCATAGGCACGGGCACGGCTGTTGCGATCGCCATGCTGCTCACTGCGCCCCGCGCGACCCTCATAAAGGGGCAAGGTTGAAATTGGTAGTTCGATGCTCACATGCACTCCTGTGCGCGCCACCTCATGGGATGGGGCGCTTGTTGGTCTACCGGGAGAGCAAGAGGCGAGCCAACTCCCCCGGAAAAAAAGTAACTGACAGGGAGTCAGGATCCTGAGGGTTCCATTCCCCCATCCTTGGTTGGGACATTTTGTCCATCACGGGAAACCAAAATGTCCCGATCGTCGGTGGGGGTTTGAGAATGGTTATCAGCCAACCCGTTCGGCTCGTCGGCGGCAGCTATGCTCATAACCGCCACCGGTTCAGCAGCTCCGGTGGCTGGATTGGCCGTCTCGCTCTCAAGGGCGGTCACCTGATCCACCAGCCAGTTGCGCAGCCCGGCGGTCAGGGCCGCGGGCAGCAATTCGGGCTGGCTGAAATCCTGGGTGTAGTCGTCGAGCCCGTCCGGTTTGTGAGTACGAAACATGGCCCGCAGCGCCTCCTTGTCGGGAAGTTTGGCCTTGCCCGGCTGGGCTGTTGTTAGCCGCGGTTCGCCACTCTCAGCCCCTTCGATGGCAAGCGATTCGTCACTCCCCTTGTCAGTACTGACTACGGGGCGATCCTGCGCACTATCTGGCATTTCACCTTCGCCACTGCCTTCGATGGGGGTGGCAACCGCCTCGGAAATGGCCTCTTCCCGTGGCTGCAATACCTGATGCTTGCGCGCCTCACTCTTGCGAGACGACCAGCGCTTGAGGAACTCACTCATGGGCGCTGTTTCCGGCCTTGTTTACAGCACAGGTTCCGGCATCGCTGCCACGCTCGCGGCCATCGGGGCCGGTGGCTTTCACGGCGCCGCAGCTGGCTTGATCCTGGCTATCGACACCGAGCTGATCCTGCGCCCGTCCCTTGCCCTTCTTGCCCTTGCGACGGGCCTCCAGCAGCTCGCCGTGGCGGCCGATAAAGGCCTCCACCCAGGCTTGCAGCGCCTCGGGCAGCGGGCAGGAGAGCACCTGCCGCTCGCCATCCATATAGGCGGCGGCCACTGTCTGGCTCAAGGTCAGGCCATCGGCCACAAAGCCACTGTCCACGCGGCTTCCGGTGACAAAGAGGCGGGGCGAACCAGAGCTCAGGTTGAAGCGATAATCCCCCCGCTCGTCGCGAAACAGGGTGAGGGGCAAGGCACCGGCAGCCTCGGGCTCGGCGGGGTGGAGCGCCGCAATCTCGAAACGGCGGCTCTGCCAGCGGCCAACCTGGCTGTCGATGGCATTCAACTCCAGTTGCAGCCAGCGCTGCGGGGAGAGGGGTTTGGTTGTCTCTTGCACTGTCACGGCTCCCATCAGAAGGTCTGTGCCGAGCCGCCCTCCACCGTGATCCAACCCGTTCGGGGCAGATCAGAGCAGAACATTCAGGGCGGCCACGGCCATCAATGGGATAAGACTTAGCAAGAGTGGGGCCAAGGCCGGTTTGGTGGTTGATTGGAGCTTTGATGCGAGTTGGGACGTAGTGCAGGAGGTAGGTTGGTCCAACATACGAAATAGGCGGACAGGATACGCCGCAATTCCAATACGCGACCGTCCGAATACGCTTCGCTATTCGAACCTACGACACTGAAATAGACCCTTAATGTAGAATGTCCTATAGTGGTTTAACTGTCCGCGCATGGCTAGGCATGCCTAATATTGGCTCAAGTCGTTCGCTCGCTCATTTTTAGCATCCACAAGTTGCCCTTGTGATCAATTATCAGCCAAATGTCAACCATCTAGATTGAATATAACTATCAGTGGAGTAAGTATGTTTACAGGTATAGTCAAGGCGGTCGCCAAAATTGTTGATGTGACAGAGCAAAATGGGATCCGGACTTTTATTATAGATTTTCCAGAAGGTTTTTGTACTGACCTAGAAATTGGGGCAAGCATTGCTATCGATGGTGTGTGCTTGACGGTAACTGAAATACTCTCAGATGTCCGAGTTAAGTTTGACGTGATGCTTCAAAGTCTTTTAATAACGACTTTGAGTCAGTATTTCCCTTCCCAATTAGTTAATGCGGAGAGAGCCGCAAAAGATGGTGCTGAAATCGGTGGTCACCCAGTATCTGGTCATATTGACTTTAATGTAGCCATCATCGAAGTAAAGCAGATTGAAGATAACTATTGTGTTCGTTTAGCGCTTCCAGATGCATGGAAAAGATATGTTTTTCCAAAAGGATACATAGCCCTGAACGGAGCAAGTTTGACTGTTTCTGAGGTCAGTAAGCACGACGGTTGGTTTGAGGTTTGGCTTATCCCTGAGACCCGTCGAATGACGACTTTTGAATCAAAAGTTAGTGGTGACTTAATCAATATTGAAATCGAGCGTGGCACACAAGTTGTTGTCGATACAGTTCGTGACACATTAAATGAAAAACTAGGGCCGTTATTGCCTTTATTCGAAAATCTTCTTTTAAAGCAAGGTGTTGACTTATATTCATTAGGTTACAAACCTCAGCAACTAACTGGATCAAAGAACTAACATATTATTTAAGACTAATTCGCAACGCGTGGTGCTTTGACTATAGCGTGACTATAGCGTTGCGTTTAATGTTTAAGATGTATGCAGATCTAGTTATCTGTACAGATCTAGTTATCACCTTACACCGGCCTCATACGGTGTCTCATTAGCGTACTTTAGAGCTGGAACAAAACTTGCTGTATCCCTCCCCTTAGATCCCGGCAACCGGTCGCGAGGGGCCCATGACACCGACCTTTATCAAAAGCAATGCTGCCGCCCAGCTCACCATGGCCATCGAGGTGATGGATGAGCAGGGCACAATGAACACCCGCCAAATCGCCTGTGAGCGGCCACTGACGGTCTACCTCAACTGGAAGGAGATAGTGACCCTGATGACGCTGGGGGCCCGCCCCGAGGCGCTGGTGCTGGGTTATCTGAAAAATCAGGGCTTTATCGAGGATATCGCGGCCATCGAGTCGGTGATCGTCGACTGGGAGAGCGAGGCCGCCGCCGTGGTGAGCAGCCAGCAGGCCGCCGATCTCGACCAGTCACTGGAGAAGAAGACGGTCACCTCCGGCTGCGGTCAGGGCACCATGTATGGCAGCGTGATGAAGAAGCTCGAAGGGGTGGTCTTGGCGGCGCCCACGCTTAAACAAAGCACCCTTTACGCCCTGCTCAAGGCGCTGTCGGCCCATAACGAAACCTACAAAATGGCGGGGGCCGTGCATGGCTGCGCCATCTGCTGCGGTGCGGAAATCCTCTCCTTTGTCGAGGATGTGGGGCGCCACAATGCGGTGGATACCCTGGCGGGCGAGCTCTGGATGAGTGGCGAGGCTGGCCACGACAAGATCTTCTACACCACCGGGCGGCTCACCTCGGAGATGGTGATCAAGGTGGCGCAGATGGGCATTCCGGTGCTGCTGTCGCGCTCTGGCGTCACCCAGATGGGGCTGGATCTCGCCCGTCAGCTCGGCATCACCATGATTGCCCGCGCCAAGGGGCGCCACTTCGAGGTCTTTAGCGGCAAGCAGCATCTGGAGCTGGACGAGAAGCCACCTGTGCTACCCAGCAGCCCCTCACGGGGTCAGCGAGAGTAAGCCATGAATAAATTGATGAATGCCGAACAGATCGCTCTGTATCTCGACCACGCCAGCCAGAGGGTCAAACGTAAGCCATGAATGAATTTATGAACGTGAAGCAGGTGGCCGAGTACCTCGATCTCAACGAGAAGAAGGTCTACCAGCTCGCCAACGAGGCGCGCATCCCCGCCACCAAGGCGACCGGAAAGTGGCTGTTTCCCCGATCCCTGCTCGACCGCTGGCTGCTCGGCAGCTGCCACGAGGGGGTGATGAACGACCGCCTGCTGCTGGCAGGCTCGGACGATGTGCTGCTCCACTACGCCAGCAGCCGCTTGGCCCGGCAGCTCGGCACTCAGGCACTGGTGGGCTACACACCGTGCGGCACCCGTCAGGGGCTGGCGATGCTGGCGCGCGGCCATGTGGATCTGTGCGCCATCCACTGGGGGCAAGCCGAGGAGGCCCACCTGCGCCATCCTGCGCTGGTGCAGCAGTATCAGGGCCACCGGCAATGGGTGATCGTTCATGGATTTCGGCGGGTGCAGGGACTGGTGCTGCGGCAGGGGTTGCAACCCAAGGAGGCGAAAGAGGCGCTCGACTGGCGCTGGGGCATGCGTCAGGAAGGCGCTGGCAGCCAGCGCGCCCTGCAGGAGTGGCTGCAAACGCAAGGGGAGTCGCTGACCCGGCTGGAGCGCAGCCTCGAGGTCAACAGCGAGCGGGAGCTGGCCGCCGCCATCAGCCGTGGCGATGCAGACGTGGGGCCCGGCGCCCAGAGCACCGCCACCGAATTTGGCCTCGGCTTTATGCCCTTGTCGCAGGAGTGCTTCGATCTGGTGATGCCGCAGGGGGTCTTCTTTCGCACCCTGCTGCAACAGCTGATCGGCTGGCTGCAATCCCCCGAGGGGCGCGAGCTAGCGGCCCGCCTCGGCGGCTACGACCTGACCCAGAGCGGCAAGCTGGTGTGGAGCCCGCAGTAGCGAAAGCGGCTAGCCCTCTCTTTGTGCCGACAGCCCTGACAAGCACGGGCCTGCCACCCTGGCAGGCCCGTCTGTTTTATTACCACTGGCTCTAGTGATTGGGCCGGCACTTACCCTTTCCGTGACTCACCCACTGCCGAGTCAGGTTCATGCCCCGCCGTGCCAGACTCACGCCCCTCGGCCCCCAGCGCAATGCGCCACCCCTCCAGCTGGCGGGGTTCGCTGCCAGCGGGCAGGCGGGCGCGGCTGAGCAGCCGTATGGTAAAGCAGCTTCCTTTCCCCAGGGTGGAGGCCACCACCAACTCCCCACCCCAGCGGCTGATGATGCGATGGCTCAGGGCCAATCCCAAGCCTGTGCCTGTGGCGCGAGTGGTGAAGAAGGGGTCGAAGATCTTGTCCATGATGGCGGCGTCTATGCCGCTGCCGTTGTCGATGACCCGCACCTCGGCCCCTTGCAACTGACCCGCCTCGTCGACCCAGTCGCGGCTCTCGACCCGGATCTCCCCCTGCTCCCCCAGCGCGTGACTGGCGTTGACCAGCAGGTTTATCAGCACCTGCAGCAACTGCTGACGATCCGCCTCTATGGGTTGCTGGGCCTGCAAGTCGGCCACCAGGTTCACCTGCTGCTGGCGCAGGGCGGAGCGGACCAGGGTCAGACTCTCTTCGATGATGGGGGTGAGGTGCTGCCAGACGGGCGCCGTCTCGTAGTCGCCGGGGCGGGAGTATTGGAGCAGGCTGCGGGTGATGGCGCGAATGCGCTCGATCTGTGCCAGCACCAGCGCCAGCTCCTCGCTGACGGGGGCGGCGGCCTCCCCCAGCTCCAGTTTCATCAGCTCCACATTGCCGAGGATCACCGCCAGCGGGTTATTGATCTCGTGGGCTACCCCGGCGCACAGCTCGCCGAGGGCCGCCAGTTTCTCGCTGATGAGCAACTGCTGGCGCGCCTGGGTCAGCATATGGATGTGGTGTTCAAGCTCGGCCGTCTTCTGTTTGAGGCTCAAGGTGCGCTCGGCCACCTTTTGCTCCAGCTCGTCAGCGCTGCGGGCCATCTGCTGGCGATGGGCATCCTGCCGGTCCAGCATGGCGTCAAACTGGCGACCCAGCTGGGCCAGCTCGTGGTCAGGATCCAGAGCCAACTGCCCTACCCTGGCCGATTTGCCATATTGCACCTGACGCACCACCTTGTGCATCCGCTCGATGGGGGTGAAGAGATCCCGCGCGCCGCGATAGACCAGCAGGCCCGAGAGCAGCAAGAGCAGCACCACGCCTGAGCCCAGCTCCAGCAGGTTGGTGAGGTAGGTGCGAATGATGGGCCACTCCAGAAAGCCGACGTAGAGCATACCGATGCACTCACCGCGGGCCCCGAGCAGGGGTTCGTAACCGGAGACATACCAGGCATCGTGGACGAAGGCGCGATCTATCCAGAGCTCCCCCCTCCCCAGCACCTGTTCCCGTACCGGCGCCGAGACACGGGTGCCCACGGCTCGGCCCACCTGACGGCTGCTGCTGACCGGCACATTGGTGCTTACCCGCAGGTCATCGAGAAACAGGGTGACTGTCCCTATGCTCCCCTCTGGCAGGGTGTTTTTGGCAAACACCTGGCGCTTGAGCTCATCCACCAGTCGGGTGCTGCCGTTGATAAGCTCACCCCCTTCCAGCACGGCCCAGAGCGATCCATCCCGCCCCATGACGGGCGTCAGGGAGAGGCTGACGAGCCCTCGTGTCTCCTGATCCGTGGCGGCTGTCTGTTCCCTGTCCAACACGGCGCGGCTGGCAAGGGCGGGCGAGAGGGCCTGCAATTCTTCACGAGACCAGACCACGAAATGGCTGATGCTGCGCCCGGCGCCGAGGGTGGCACGCTCCCGAGCCGTCAACTGATCCAGTTCGGCGCCACTGCGCAAGCGCAGAAAGTCGAGGTCATAGTTGGCCGCCAGTGGCTTCACCCACTGCTGCAACTCATCGGGCGTCTCGCGCAGTCGCAGCTGAAACGCCCAGGCATCGCGCAGGTGTTCCAGGTGTTCGGCCTGACGCTGCTGCTGCACACTCACCGCATGGTGGGCCACCCCGAGGTCACCGCGCACATTGGTGAGCAGGTTCTGCCAGCTGTAGGTGAGTGTCCAGTAAAGCGTCAGCCCCATCATGCCCACCAGGGTCAGCATGATGGGCACAGAGGTGAGCAGCAGCAATCGCCAACGGACTTTTGTTTTCAACCAGCGGGGCAGCAGGCTCAGCGTCATGGTCGCCGCCAGCGGCAGAGGATCAGCAGTTTCATTCGATGGCCCACTCCTTGAACTTGCGCTCCAGAGTCTTGCGCGCCACCCCCAGCACCCGGGAAGCGGCGGACTTGTTGCCCTCAAAACGCTCAACCACTTGCAGGATATGGGCCTTCTCCACCTCCGCCAGCGCCCACTCCAGGGGATATCCCTCTCCCCCCTTGCTCTGATCGCTGGACTGGGCACTCTGCCAGTAGTCGGCGGGGGGCTTGCCCAGCAGCAGGCAGCGCTCGATCAGGTTGCGCAGCTCGCGCACGTTGCCGGGCCAGGGATAGGCCTGCATGGCCACCACGTCCTCGTGGGTCCAGCTTAACGAGCCCATCCCCATCTCGGCGGTGAGCTGGCGGGTGAAGTGGTGCACCAGGGCCGGGATGTCGTCGACGCGATCCCGCAGGGGCGCCACCGGCAGCGCCACTACGTTGAGCCGGTAGAAGAGATCTTCCCGAAAGCGGCCTGCCTCCACCTCGGCTTTGAGGTTGCGGTTGGTGGCGGCAACGATGCGCACATCCACCGACAGCTCGCGCTCGGCGCCGACCGGCCGGATGGCTTTTTGTTCCAGCGCCCGCAGCAGGGACGATTGCATGGCGAGCGGCATCTCGCCTATCTCGTCCAGAAAGAGGGTGCCCTGATGGGCGACCCGAAACAGGCCGTCGCGCCCCTTGCGGGCACCGGTGAAAGCCCCCTGCACGTGGCCAAACAGCTCGCTTTCCAGCAGTTCGGGGGCGATGGAGGCACAGTTGAGCGGCACAAAGGCCCCCATACGGCCGGAGAGTTGATGAAGCGCGCGGGCCACCAGCTCCTTGCCGGTGCCGGACTCCCCCTCCACCAGCACGGCGGCGTTGGAGGGCGCCACTCTTGCGATGAGCGTCTTGAGATCCCGGGTCTTGGCGCTGTCGCCGATCAGGGTGGGCGGGAACAGCTTGCTCACCTCCCGGCGCAGCAGCAGGTTCTCCCGCTCCATCTGGCGGCGCTCGATGACCCTGTCCACCGCCTGCACCATCTGATCCAGGTTGAAGGGCTTGAGGATGAAGTCGCTGGCGCCGAGCCGCAGCGCCTTGAGGGCGGTATCCATGTCGCCGAAACCTGTCATGAAGATGATGTCGCTGCGACGGGTCGCGGGGTCGATGGCCTCGTGCCATTCGATGCCGGAGCGCCCCGGCAGCCGGATGTCGGCAATGATGAGATCGAAATGCAGGCGACAGCGCAGGGCTTCCGCCTCCTCCACGCTGGCGGCCGTCTCTATCTGGGCGAAGCGCCTGGCCAGCGCCTTGGCCAGAAAGCTGCGCATGCCGGGTTCATCATCGACGATGAGCAAAGAGAGGGCAGACCAGCGGCTGGCGGGTGCAGTCATGAAAAAAGTACCTCAGATTCGACAAGGTTCCGGGATTGTCCCACCGACCTTATAAACTGTGGGACATTTTGTCGCTAACCGGCCCCGAGTGCCAACCTCCTTTATTAAAAGCGACGAGGCCATCACGCAATTAACCCCGTTAACCGACTGTTTTAACATTAAAAACCGCACTGCTGGCAGTGTGCGGCCAGCTTGGCACCCTGCTTGCTTAGTCCTGCCCTCTCCCCCATCAACCGGATACGATGAACATCATGATCACAGGAACCGTGCGCCAACGTCTCGCCCTTGCCCTCTCGACCGTCCTGCTGCTGAGCCTCCCCTTGCTGAGTACCGCCAGCCACGCCGAGAGCACCAAGGCGCCCATTCGCCTCGCCACCACCACCAGCACGGAGCAGTCCGGCCTGCTGGGCTGGCTGCTGCCCCAGTTCACCAGGGAGACAGGTTATCCGGTGCAGGTGATGGCGGCCGGTACTGGCCAGAGCCTGAAGATGGGTGAGAACGGCGACGCGGATCTGGTGATGACCCATGCTCCGTCTGCCGAAAAAGCCTTTGTTGACGCGGGCTTTGGCATAGAGCCGGTGCACCTGATGTACAACGACTTCGTCATCGTCGGCCCGAGACAGGATCCCGCGGGCCTGGGCAAGCTGCACGACGCCGCCAGGGCGCTGCAGGCCATCAAGGATAAAAAACAGACCTTCATCTCCCGCGGGGACGAGTCCGGCACCCACATCAAGGAGAAGACCCTGTGGCAGGCGGCCGACGTCAAACCCGAGTTTGCCGGTTACAAGTCCATCGGCCAGGGCATGGGCCCGACCCTGACCATGGCCTCCGAGCTTGGCGCCTATACCCTGACCGACCGCGGCACCTGGCTCGCCTACCAGAGCAAGCTGGATCTCGCCGTGTTGCTGGAGGGGGACAAGCGCTTGTTCAACCCCTATCAGGTGATCCTGGTCAACCCCAAGCGCTACCCGGATCTCAACACCGAAGGAGCGCGCACCCTGAAGAACTGGCTGGTCTCCGAGCATGGCCAGACCCTGATCGGCAACTTCAAGGTGGCCGGTCAAGCGCTGTTTGTGGCGGATGCCAACGGGAAATAATGGCAACGCTGACCCCTGTGATGATGCTGATGGCCCTCCCCCGCTTCGCTGAGGGAGGCGCCTGATGCCGACACTGCTGGATACGACGCTGGCCGCCCTCGCCCTGCTGTTCGGTGGAGACACCGATCTGTGGCAGGTGGTGGGGGTCTCCTTCTCCGTCTCCTGCCTGGCACTGGCGCTGGTGCTGGTGCCAGCGCTGCTGCTCGGCTTTGCGCTCGCCTATCTGCCGATCCCGGCGCGCTGGCTCTGGCTCTCCTGCATCAATACCCTGCAGTCGGTGCCGACCGTGGTGATCGGCCTCTTGCTCTACATGTTGTTGTCGCGGGCCGGCCCCTTCGGCGACTGGAAGATGCTCTTTACCCAACAAGCCATGGTGGTGGGCCAGATGCTGATCGCCTTCCCCGTCATTGCCACCATGGCTCACGCCGCTTTTATCCAGAGCGACAGACGCGCCTGGGAGACGGCGCTCACCCTGGGACTCTCCTGGCCGAGGGCGCTGCTCGGGCTGATGCGCGAATGCCGCTTCGGCCTGCTGGCGGCGGTGATCGGCGCCTTCAGCCGCATCGTCACCGAGGTGGGTTGCTCCATGATGGTGGGGGGCAATATTCTGCATTTTACCCGCAACATCCCCACCGCCATCGCGCTGGAAACCCAGAAGGGCGCCTTTGCCCAGGGGGTGGCGCTGGGCATAGTGCTGCTGAGCCTGGCTCTGCTGCTCAACCTGCTGCTGACCGCGTGTCGTGGTCACAGTTATTTGAAAAACTGACCATGGCACAGCGCACTTTTACCCCTGACCGGATGCTGCTGACCCCATCGCTGTCGCGGCCACAGCTATCTGAAGATCTGACCATGCCCCCACTGTTTATCAACTGGAGTACCCCATGGCCCTGACCGCCCACCAGCTGATGATGCGCTTTGGCGAGCGCAACCTGTTCCAGATAGAGCGGCTCTCCATCGCGGCGGGCGACGCCATCTGGCTGCGCGGGGCCAACGGGGTGGGCAAGACGACCCTGCTCAAGATACTGGCCGGGCTACTGACACCGACTCGGGGCCACACCAATCTCGCCTGCGGCTGGCGCGCCAGACTCGAGCAGTGGATCAAACGGGATCCCGGCCCGGGCCGGGTCACCTATCTGCACCAGACCCCCTATCTGTTCGATCGCAGCGTGCACGACAACGTGGCCTGGGCCCTCGGCCATCAGGCCGCCGACGAGGTGCGGGTGTTCGAGGCGCTGCGCCGGGTCGAGCTGGAGGGGCTGGCGCGGGAACACATCAGCATACTGTCTGGTGGCGAGCGCCAGCGGCTGGCCATGGCCCGCGCCTGGGCGTTGCAGCCCGCCTTCCTGCTGATGGACGAACCCACCGCCAATCTGGATGCACATTCGGTTGCCCTGATGGCCGCCTTGGCGCAAGATCTGCGGGAACAGGGCAGCGGCCTGGTCATCATCAGCCACCAGAGCAACGATCTGACCGACCTGTGCGAGCGGCAATGGACCCTCGCCCGTGGCCGGCTGCACGAACCCACTCCTTTGAAAATCATCGAGCGACATGACCTCAAACAGCGAATCCAAAACTGACGTCTTCCCCGTCTCTGCCGTGATCCTGGCCGGTGGCCGCGCCACCCGGATGGGGGGCGAAGACAAGGGATGGGTAGCACTCGCGGGACGCCCCCTTATCGACCACGTTTTGGAGAGGCTGCGCCCCCAGGTAGATGAGGTGCTGATCAATGCCAACCGCAGTCAGACTCGCTATCAGGCGTTGGCCCCCGTCATCAGCGATGACAACAACGACTATCTCGGCCCGCTGGCGGGCATGCAGGCCGGCCTTGCCGCCGCCCGCCACGACTGGGTGCTGTTCGTCCCCTGCGATGGCCCCGCCCTGCCCCATGATCTGATGGCGCGCTTTCGCGCCGCCCTCACCCCGGCGACCGAACTGGTGGTGGCCCATGACGGCGACTGGCTGCAACCCGTGGTGGCCCTGCTGCACAAATCCCTGTTCCCCTCCCTGTCCGCCGCCCTGGCCGAGGGAGAGCGCAAAATCGATATCTGGTTCGCCCGCCACCGGATGGCGGTAGTGAGCTTTGCCGACCAGCCGGATGCCTTCATCAACCTCAACAGCCCGGCCGAGCTGGCCGCCTACGAGGCGCGCCTGCTGAACTCGTCTACCGACCCCCGACAAGGAGCCACTGCATCATGACACCGGCCCCCACCCTTCCCCTGCTCGGCTTTGCCGCCTGGAGCGGTACTGGCAAGACCACACTGCTGGAACAACTCATCCCCATTCTGGTAAGCCGCGGCCTGCGTCTGGGTGTGCTCAAGCACGCCCATCACGACTTTGACACCGACCAGCCGGGCAAGGACAGCTACCGCCTGCGCAAGGCGGGGGCGGATCAGGTGATGGCGGCTTCGCGCCGTCGTCACGCCCGCATCGTCGAGACGCCCGACGCCGGGCCCCCGTTTCACGCCTTGCTGGCCAGCTTCGACCAGACCCGGCTCGACCTGCTGCTGGTGGAAGGGTTCAAACACGAGCACTTCCCCAAGATAGAGCTGCATCGCACCGAGCTCGGCAAGCCTCTGTTGTTCCCGGACGACGGCGACATAATGGCGCTGGCGGCAGATCTGCCCCAGCAGACAGACTTGCCCCAGCTCAATATCAATGATCTGGCGGCCATCGCCGACTTCGTCTGCGGCTACGCGAGCAAGGCCAAGCATGCCGAACAGGTGCCAGGAACGGGATTTCTGTCGGTGGAAGCGGCCCGCAGCGCCATTCTGGCTGCCCTCAGCCCAAGCAGCGCCTGCTCCGACAAGCCGCTGGCCCAGTGCCACGGCGCCGTGCTGGCGGCCGATCTGGTCAGCCCCATCAATGTGCCCCCCCACGCCAATTCGGCGATGGACGGAATTGGCCTGCGCGGCGACGATCTCGCCGCCGGTCGCTGGCGACTGGTGGGTGAAGTGCTGGCGGGCCAGCAGCGCCACGAGCCGGTACTAACGGGTCAGGCGGTGCAGATCATGACGGGCGCGCCGCTGCCCCCTGGCGTAGATACTGTGGTGATGCGCGAAGAGACCCAAGTTGAGGGCGAGTGGGTCACCATCAGCGCTCCCATCAAAGTGGGGCAGAACGTGCGTCTGGCCGGGGAAGATCTCGCCAGGGGCGCGGTCGCCATCCCGGCCGGTACTCGCCTTGGCGCCCCCCAGCTTGGACTGGCGGCCTCCTTGGGTCAGGCCAGCCTGTCGGTACGCACCCCGCTCAAGGTGGCACTGTTCAGCACCGGCGACGAGGTGCAGGCACCGGGCGAAACGCTGGCTCCGGGCCACATCTTCGACAGCAACCGCTTCACCCTGATGGCGCTTATCGCCGCCGCCGGCTGCGAGGTGATGGACTTGGGCATCATCCCCGATGATCCCGCCATACTGCGCCAGCAGCTGGCGCAGGCATCGGCCAACGCCGATCTGGTGCTGAGCTCGGGTGGCGTCTCGGTGGGCAATGCCGACTTTATCAAGCAGGTGCTGGCGGAGCTGGGTCAGATCGACTTCTGGCGCATCCAGATGCGGCCGGGCCGCCCGCTGGCATTTGGCAAGCTGGGGACAACCCCCTTCTTCGGCCTGCCGGGCAATCCGGTGGCGGCCATGGTCTGCTTCCTGCAATTTGTCGAGCCCGCCATCGCCCGCCTGCAGGGCCGGGTCTGGCAGCCGCTGCGCCTGTCGGCGCAGGCCGAGCAGCAGATGAAAAGCCGCCCTGGCCGCACCGAGTTTCTGCGCGGCGTCTTCCACCAGGATGCCAGCGGCGTGCTGCGAGTGCTCACCACTGGGCCGCAGGGCTCCGGCATTCTCAGCTCCATGGCCGATGCCAACTGCCTGATTGAAATTGTCCCCGCTCAGCCGGCCATCGCGGTCGGCGAGCGGGTCTGGATCCACCCACTCCAGGGACGAGTGGCCTGATACATCGCAAACACCCCGCCGGGCGTGGCGGGGTGCTTGCACCCATGACCCGAGGCTAGTCCCTTGCGCCTGAATACCCCGCTCTCCCGACTCGATCTGCTGATCTATGGTCACTATCGCATCGTCCACGGCCTGCGCATCGCGCTCGCCTTCATGCTCACCTTTCTGCTGACCCGCGAACTCAAGCTGCCTGAAAGCACCTGGCCGCTGATCACGCTGGTGGTGGTGATGGGCCCTATCTCGTTCTGGGGCAATGTGCTGTCACGGGCCCTGCAACGTGTGGTCGGCACCATCTTCGGCGCCGGTTGCGGTGTGGTGGCCCTCTATCTGGAGCTCCACTCCCTGCCGCTGACCCTGGTGTGGTGCGGCTGCATCATGTTCCTGTGCGGCTATCTGGCGCTCGGCAAGCGCCCCTACGTGGGGTTGCTCATCGGCATCACACTGGGGGTCACCATGGGGGCTATGCCGGGGGACATAGAGACGGCGCTGTGGCGCAGTGCCGACGTGATCCTGGGCTCCCTGCTGGCGCTGCTGTTTTGCAGCATCTACCCCCAGCGCGCCTACAGCCACTGGCGGTTGCAGATGCACGACACCCTGCTGCAGGCACACCGGCTCTACCATACCCACCTCTCCCCCAACATTCTGGAACGACCCAGGCTGGCGCAAAGCCACTCTCGTCTGCTCTCCAAGATGGTCAGTCTGCGCCCCCTGCTGGCTCCGGCAGTCAAGGAGACCCGCCTTGGCAGCGCCCTGTTCGAGGCCATCCAGACCACGATGCGCAACACCCTCTGCACCCTGGAGATGCTGGCCAACACCTACTGGAGTGATCGCCAAAGCCACTTTTTGATGCAGAGTACCCCCGAGCTGCGCGCCTGCCAGCAGGCGACCGAGGCCGTGATGATCCAGCTGGCACTCATGCTCAAGAGCGGCGAATTGAAAGGGGCTGAGCAGGCCATCAGCGAGTTGCAGGAGGCCGCGACCCGGGTGCGACTCGATGCCAGGGGCGAGGCCGCCATCAGCGGCTATCTCTGGTTGAGTCTGCAGCTCACCGAACAGCTCACCCACTTGCGCCGCCTGCTGGGGCTGGTGATGTACCCGCCCCGCAGCCAGTCGGACGACCGCTGAAAACAGAAGGCCCCGCGAAGCGGGGCCTTTGACTGAACAGGGGTCAGGGCAACGGACTTAACCGGCATCCGCCAACGGCTGCTCGGCCGTGAGGTAGATGGAGAAATCCTTGATCCCCGCCTCCAGCGCAGCAAAACAGTCGGGGTCTATGGCAGACCCCAGTTGCTCGGCCATCATCTCCAGCGCCTGGGGCACGGGAATGGCACCACGATAGGGACGCTTGGCGGTGATGGCATCGAAGATGTCGGCCGTGGTGATGATGCGGGTCTCAAGGGCAATCTCCTCTGCCTTGAGTCCCTTGGGATAGCCCTTGCCGTCGAGCCGCTCATGATGGGCCCCCGCCACCTGGGCCAGCTCCTTGAAGGCACAGATCCGGCTCAGGATCTCCTCGGTATAGGCGGCATGCATCTGCACCGCCGCCCACTCCTGCGCATCAAGCTTGCCCGGTTTGTCGAGGATGGCGTTGCTCACCCCAAGCTTGCCCACATCGTGCAGCAGGGCACCACGCTTGAGCCAGCGCCGCCGTGGCTCAGGGATCCCCATCTGGGTGGCGAGGATATCGGTATAGAGTGCCACCCGGCCGCTGTGACCGGCTGTGTAGGGGCTCTTGGAGTCCACCACCTGACCGAAGGCGGCGGCAATCTCATCCAGATAATCTTCATCGAGCGCCACTTCCCCCTGCCCGGCCGGATGGATAAATACCCACTCAGCCAGCTGGGGATCCGCCAGCCCTTGCCAGAAGGGCTCATCGGCCATGGCTTCAAACTGCCTGACCAGCTCGGGATCAAACCAGCTGCCGCTGCGCTCGCGCACCTCTTTGAGCGCCGCTTCCGGCCCTGCGGCGGCATGAAACACATCCACCACCTGACAGAGCAGAGCGATGCGGGAGAAGAGGGGGATCGCCTCACCGGCCAACTGCAGCGGCCGACCCTTGCCATTCCAGTGCTCGTCAAGAGAGAGGATGCCACTGGCCACCTCGTCACTGAAGCGCAGTTGGCGAGCGATATCGGCACCACGGTGACAGCGGGTCTGGATCAGCTCGTTGGCAATCTGATCTCCGTTGCGAAAGATGTGGAACAAGCTGCGAAAGCGCCCCAGCAGATCCGCCTGCAGGCCGGTGTGGCCCAGCACGAAGTTGACCACCTCGGAGAGGGAGCCATCCACCAGCTTGAAGTCGCGTTTGAAGTGCAGATCGTCGGTGAGATAGAGCTCGCAAATGCGGGCCGCATTGCTGCTGCAACCGAGATCCTTGAGCAGCAGGGTGTAATAGAGGTCGTGGCGCTGCCCGGCATCCAGGCCAAGCTGATCCCCCAGCCGGGAACCTATCCAGCAACAACGGATACAGTGCCCTCTGGGTTGCCCCTCAGTCATGTCGAGGGCATGACTGAGGGAACCTATCAGTTCAGATAATCGCAGACCGCTGAAGGTCATGAGCTGCTCCATTAGCTATCACGGCGATCTTGCCTGCAGGAAATACTATACCCATTCAGGCCAGAACGAATCCCGATGTCAGATTGACAGACTGGATACGGTCGCAGAGACATTGTTGGCTTCCTGCCGGATCTCGACCATCACCTCATTGACCTTGTCGACCTGTTGCTTGCCCAGCTCGGCGCTGCTGGCCACTCTGGCCATGTCGTCCGTCACCCTGGCCGTCAACTCACGGTTCTTCTGCACCACCTTGGCGATCTCGTCGGTGGAGAGGGAAGTGCGAGCGGCAAGCTGGCGCACTTCATCGGCCACCACGGCAAACCCGCGCCCCTGATCGCCGGCGCGAGCCGCTTCGATGGCGGCATTGAGCGCCAGCAGGTTGGTCTGGTCGGCGATGCTGCTGATGGTGGAGACGATGGCTTCGATGCTCTTGGATTGCTCGTTGAGCTGATTGACCAGCTGTATGGTCTTGTCTACCTGCTCACTGACAAGGGAGGAGGTCTCCACCACGGAACGCAGCAGATCGGCGCCCTGCTCAGCACTGCGCAATGTCTCCTGCGCCGTGGCATGAGCCACCTGGGCGGCATCACGGATGGCATGACTCTTGATCACCCGCTCGGTAATGTCAGTGGCCAGCTTGATCACCTTGGTCACCTTGCCGCTCTCGTCCCTGACCGGGTTGTAAGTGGCTTCCAGCCAGATGTCATCACCGTGGCTGTTGCGACGCAGAAAAAGCCCTGACTTGAACTGCCCCTGGGCCAACTCTTCCCAGAAACGGGGCTGTTCGCGATAGAAGGCATCATCACAGAACATCCTGTGGTTGTGCCCCTTGATCTGGGACAGGCTGTACCACATGCAACTCAGGAAATTGGCATTGGCGGTCACTATCTCCCCCGTCGGGGTGAACTCTATCATGGCGAGGGAGCGATCAAGCGCCTTGGAAACGGCCTCCTGACTCAGCAGGCGCTGGTGATGCTCGGTCACATCGCTGGCAATCTTGATCACCTGGGTCACCCGCCCCTGTTGCTTCACCGGGAAGTAGCTCGCCTCCAGCCAGAGCGCCTCGCCCCGCTTGTTGATGCGCGGAACAATGCCGGATTGGACCCTGCCTTGTTGTAGCTGGGCCCAGAGTTGCTGGTAATCAGACGACTGAGCCAGTGCCTTGCTGCAAAACATCCTGTGATGCTGACCCTGGAGTTCAGCTGCGCTGTATCCCATCAGGTTCAAGAAAGGCTCATTGGCCTCCAGGATACCGCCATCCGGAGTGAAGGTGATGGTCGCCACCCCGCCTTTGACGGCATCGACAAAACCCTGCAGCTCAACGAGTTGCGTCTGGCAGGCCAGCAGTTGTGCCTTCAGCTTGTTATTGAACATGGATGTCATACCCCTTTACCGACGATGTGGGAACTCGCAAACGACAACCGCCGTCAATGTGGGCGAGTACGAGCCTGATGAGGCTGATCATAGTTGAGCGAAATCGCCGGATCAGACTTTGACCGACGTTTTACTGCCGGCGCTCGCCCGGTTATCTTCTTGCCATCCATGAAAAGAAACACAACGTAGAGAGCAGGCGCGCTTGCGCTGGACGATTGGTACGAATATCTGCCCGTGTTGGATCAGTTTCGCATCGCTCGGAGTCACACCGCTGGTTGCCACTCCAGACAGGCTGGATTGGCCACAAAACCAATGCGTTCATACAGGGGACGCCCCTGCTCACTGGCATGCAGCCACACCCGACCCAGTTGCTCGGCGCTGGCATGGGCCACCATGGCATCGAGCAGGGCGCTGGCCATGCCCTGCTTGCGATGGGCTGGCAGGGTATACATATTGAGCAGGTAGGCCTCCTTCCCCGACACATTGCCAGGATAGGGTGGTCGCACAAACAGGGCCAGGGTGCCACTCGCCACCACCTCTCCCCCGACCTCCGCCACCCAGGAGCGCACACTGCCATCAGCCTGCCCCGCACTGAAATAGGCGGTGGTCGCCTGCCAGAGATCCAGATCGGCCAGCGGCTCGGCCAACTCCCCCACCTCGCAAAACAGCCCCATGCGCAAACTCACCAAGGCGGGAATATCGGCCATATCTGCCTGACGAATAATCATTGCTCTCTCCATTGAGGACAAGGCCAATAGCCCTGACTGTTCATCATCATGACAAATAGCAGCATCAGGCACCCTTTGTCATCGGAAGATATCTGAGACTCATCACCGGCGGCGGCCTGTCAGCCAGTGATCAAGGCTCAGCACACCGCTGCCCCAGATGGTCAGGATTAGCAGCATCCAGCCCCACAGCTGATGATCGTAAAAGCCGCCCGCCCAGAGGGTTGGATAGGAGATCACCGCCATGATATTGAAGCCAAACAGCAGCAGAGCGGCCGGACGGGTAAAAAGGCCTGCCAGCAGAAACAGGGGAAGCAGCAACTCGGTCGCCGTCCCCAGATAGGCGGCCCACAACCAGGGCAACAGGGGCACCTGATACTCGGATTCAAATAGATAGAGGGTTGAATCCCACGCCGTCAGCTTGAGCCAGCCTGAAGTGATAAAGACCGAGGCGACCCAGAGCCTCGCCAGCAGCAAGACGGCACCGCTCATCCAGCGTGGCAGATCGCCACTCGAGCTGGCCAGCGCCAGCCATTTGTTTCCCATCATGGCATCACCTCCACATCGACCAAGAGACCAAGCATTACCAGGCGGGTGAGATGATCACTCGCCACGGGATCGGTTGCCAGCAGGGTGGCCAAGGGTCTACCTTCCAGGCAGCCTTGCAGCAGCGCCCACTCACCTGCCTCTAAAGGCAACGGCGTGACCCGATAATCCAGCTGCTTCTTCAATACCAGCCAGACAGGGGCACAGAGATCCCCCACCGCCTCCCCACCGTGTAGCGCCATCTGCCACAGGGCCAGCACCGGGTAGTCGCTGGCAACCAGCAGCAGATCCGTGGCAGGCAACAGCCGCAGCCGCTCCCATTGTGGCGGCGATAATCCGGCCAGACGTTCGGCTGGCCAGCAGCGGGACTCCAGCGGCAGCAGACTGGCACGCTCAAGCTGCCACTCGAACTGCGCCAGCGCCTCCAGCCAGGGTAACTCGGCCGTGGTTGGCAAGCGGGCCAGCCACTGACCAAAACCGGCGCCATAGTGCATGACGCTCCCTTCCTGTAGCGGCTCGTCCAGCACGAAACCACGGGCCGCTGCCACGAAAAATTCGTCTCCCACCATGGCCTTGACGGCGGGATAGCTGCTCGCCAGCACCTCGCCAAGACTCAGGATGAAGTGGTTGCGATAGACCTGCAGCACCGACTCGGCAGGAAACAACCGGGAGCTGATGTGGGGGGCAATCGCGGCAGGCTCTCCCAGCAGGCCATCGGCAAAGTGCCGTTGCAGCTGTTTCAGTTCAACCATGGGCTAGCTCCCGAACCATGTTTGCAGCTTGCGCCTCATCCAGAATGGCGCTGGCCTGCTCAGCTTCGGCCAGCAAGACCGGCAGAGGGGGGATCTCGAGATCCCACTCAATCAGGGTGGGGATGGCCTGCTTGCGGCAGATCTGGCGATAGAGTTCCCAGACCGGCTCCACCACAGGGGCGCTGTGGGTGTCGATATAGAGGGAGCCTTCGGGCAGCTGTTTCTCGGTATAACCAGCCAGATGGATTTCCCCGACGGTGGCGAGATCGATCGTCGCCAGATAGTCATCGCAAGAGAAACCGTGGTTGAAGGCACTGACGTAGAGATTGTTGAGGTCGAGCAAGATGCCGCAACCGCTGCGTTGCTGCAGCTCGGCCAAAAATTCCCATTCGCTCATCTCCCCTGCCAGTTGCAGATAGGAGGAGGGATTTTCCATCAGCAACCGGCAGCCCAGGGTCTGTTGTACCTGCTGGATCTTGTCACTCATGTTGCGAAGGGATTGACGGGTATAGGGTACAGGCAGCAGGTCGTTGAAGTAGCGTCCGCCAATGCTGCCCCAGCTCAGATGTTCGGAGATCCGTACCGGCTTGATCGCCGCTGCCAATGATGACAACTGTTGCAGGTGGCGCTGATCGAGCGGGTCGGCCGAGCCGAGGGACATGCCAACGCCGTGCAGACTGACGGGGTAGTGTTGCGCCAACTCACTCAGCACCTGAAAGCCCTGGCTGTGCGGCTCGAAGTAATTTTCACTGTGCACCTCCAGCCAACCGACTGCCGGCAGGGTTTGCCGGATCCCGTCGTAATGGGGAGTGCGTAATCCGATACCAATCAAAGGGTTCATCGCAAGACTCGCTTTCGCCAATCAGAGAGGATACAGGGGGCGGCCCCTTGGCCATCCCCTGCCCGATGTCTCTTACTTGGGTTGCAGCGAACCGCCCACCAGCTTCTCGCACAGCCCTTTGGGCATCACCACAAAGGCATCGCCCTGGGCATTTTCCTTGGCGGTCCCGGCGCAGGAATTGCTCTTGGTCGCACAGTCATTCTTGCTGGCCTTGACCACGCCGTAGCACTTCTCCTTTTCCTCGGCAGCCATGGCTGGCGCCGCGATGAACTGGGCACCCAGTGCCAGCAGACCTGTCATGGCGGAGGCGATCGCTGTGCTTTTTTTAACGTTCATATTCGTGATCCTTGTGCTGTTGAGTGTGATGACCCCGCTCAGTGTCGTGGCGGGGTACCTGCAATAGAACCGGAACAGCAGAGGATTAATTTCATGAAAAGAGAAAAACAAGGGGGTGACTCAGGAGTTTTCATCTAACAAATTGTTTAATAAAACATATTTTTTAAGCTGGCCAGTCACAAGAAAAGCACTTTCGCCCGCTAGATCCCGGCAGACCAAAGATCAGCTCCCGCTTGTGGCACCGGTCAGTCCATCAGAAAGGAGCAATAGGAGATGTTCGGCAGGAGGGGAACCACTGCTATTTCTGGAGCACAATAAAAAAGAGAGCCGAAGCTCTCTTTTTTAAGATGAATGGGGTCTAGTAGAAGATCCGCTCGCCGCGCTCGCTCATCTTGAGCCATACCGGCTTGGTGCTGGTTTTACTCCAGATACGATGCAAGTAGCTGTAGAAGCGGGCACGATCGCTGCGAAACAGCATAACGGGGAAGGCCAGAATACCCACCAGCAGCGCATAGATACGACGAAGAATTATCTGAGTCAGAGAAAAGGGATGAAACATGATAGTACTCCTTACTGGTAAGACCACTGAGCAAAGATTACTCCACAAACTGTAGGATTACTACACCAATAACGCCATTTTTTCGCAAAAAAATCCGCAAAAAGCCATATAGTGAAATCCAATTACATTAATTAACTTACAGGTAACAAAAACTGGCAAAGGGATGTGCGTCGACCAGATTTAATGGGTTGGCAGTCAGGAGGGAGTTTATGCGATGAAACCTGCGGAAATGGCGGTCTTGGGGGTACTGGGCCTCTTGCTCTGGTCGGAATGGCAGGATTGGCAACTCAATCAAGGCGACAGCATCACCCTGGCCTATCAGGGCGTGCCCACCGTCAGCCTGTGGCAGTGCGGCCTGCTGAAACAGAAGATGGCGGATCTGACCGAACATTCGGCCGCAGTGCAATTTCAATTCCGGGGGCAGGATCTGGTGGAGGTCAATCGCTATCTGGAACGGGAGTGGCAACAGCAGGGCTGTGAACAGTTACTGACTCAGCAGGGATATTGAGAAACAGAAAAGCACACCTGTGGTGTGTGATATTTATCGCTGGAATGATATTGAACTGGAAGGATATGGAGGCACGTTCCGGAGTCGAACCGGACTAAACGGATTTGCAATCCGCTGCATAACCGCTTTGCTAACGCGCCATGCTGACAAGGCTGTTGCCTTGAAAGTGATACCCATAGTTGGTGCTATGAGAAATTGGAGCGGGAAACGAGACTCGAACTCGCGACCCCGACCTTGGCAAGGTCGTGCTCTACCAACTGAGCTATTCCCGCCTTACTGCCGTGTGCCAGTTACCTGACAACGAGGCGCATTATACGTACCCCGAGCGCGGGCACAACCCTTTTTTCGCACTTTTAGCCCTTGCCCGTACTGTTTGCTCAGGGTTTAGACGGCTTGACCAAAAAAACCACATCAGGCTGTGACCCCACAGGCGAATTTAAGATAAAGTCATTGAAATGATTAGTCTTTAGTCAGAGACTTGTGCCGCTTAGTAACTGGATTCTCAATTGAAAATCACACGATGAAATGGATCTTCAAGCCTCGTGGGCTCAGGCCGCAGCTAATGCTGGCTTTTTTCATGTTGGGTCTGGTGCCCTTCCTGGTCGTTACCCTGTTCTTCCTCTACAGCCATGGCAAAGATCTCACCACCCAGACTTCCAACCACCTGGTTTCCGTTCGCAACATCAAGAAGAGCCAGCTGGAGGATTACTTCGGCAACCTCAAAGAACAGATCATCAACTTCTCCCAGCAGGATTTTGCCGGCAACAGTATAGGTCGCTTCTACGGCTTTACCGGTGCGTTCGAGAAGCTCGGCACCACGCCGCAGGAGGCACGCGCACGCGCCCAGGCACGCTACGTTCCCGGCTCCTGGGACAAGCTGCAAAAACCCGAGCCCAAAGTCGAGATCGAACCGGCCATCAGTGCCCTGATCCTGGCAGACGAGATGTATGGCCGGGTGCACCAGCGCTTTCATCGCGGCTATGCCGACATGGTGCGCAAATCCAATTACAGCGACATCTTCCTCATCGATCTCAACGGCGACGTTGTCTATTCAGTCACCAAGCGCCCCAACTTTGCCACCAACCTGCTCTCCGGCCCCTATCAGGCCAGCGGCCTTGGCAGCACCTTCGCCAAGATCAAGCGCCGCCTCGACGGCGGTCAGAAACCACAGCAGATCTTCGAATTCACCGACTTTGGCCGCAACGAGCTGACCGGCCAGGTGGTCGCCTACATGGCCGCCCCCGTCATGCAGTACGACTATGTGCGCGGCGTGGTGATCTTCGAGTTGCTGCCGGACAAGCTCAACCAGATCATGGCAGAGCGGGAGGGGCTGGGAGAAACTGGCGAGACCATCCTCATAGGGCCGGACAAGCGGATGCGTGCCAATGCCTGGCTGGCGCCGGAATTCAGTGTTGAGAACAGCTTCAGCCCCAATTTCAGGCCTTTGCAGACCCCATTGGTGGTCAAGGCCCTCTCCGGTGAACAGGGAGTCGGGCTGTTTCGTTCCTATCACGATGACGATGTGCTGGCCGCCTATACCCAGGTGAAGGTGTTCGACACCGAGTGGGCCTTCATCGCCGAGATCTCCACCAGCGAGGCCTATCGCCCCATCCGTCAGCTGGAGACGCTGGTGATCCTGCTGGGAGCCGGATCCTTGCTGCTGCTGATCCTGTTTTCCCGCTGGCTCTCCCACTCCATCACGGCCCCGTTGCGATCCCTCACCGCCGCCGCCGAGCAGGTGGCCGATGGCGCCCTGGATCACCCCATCACTATCCCTCGCACCGACGATGACATAGACAGGCTGGCTCAGGCGTTTCGCCACATGCAGCGCTCGGTGAAAGACAAGATAGAGCTTATCGAGCGCCAGACCCAGGAGCTGCAACAGCAGGTCAAACTGACCCACAAGCAGAACCTCAGTCTGCAACAGGCGGACAAGCTCAAAGATGAGCTGCTGGCCAACACCTCCCACGAGCTGCGCACTCCCATCCATGGCATCAAGGGGATGGCGGAGTCCATGCTCGCCAGCCAGCAGGACTTGACCGAGGGGCAGCAAAATCAGCTCGGCCTCATCATCAAGAGCGCCGACGGTCTGGCCCGGCTGGTGGACGACCTGCTCGACTACCATCAGATGCGCTACGGCCAGCTGGAGATCCATCCCCAGCCCGTCGCCTCCAAGGGGGTCATACGGCTGGTGCTGGATCTCTGTCAGCACCTGGTGCAGGCCAAGCCCCTCACCCTGGTGGACATAAGCCCGGCCGAGCTGCCGCCGGTACTGGCCGACGAGCAGCGCCTCGAACAGGTGCTCTACAACCTGGTGGGCAACGCCATCAAGTACACGCCCCAGGGCAAGGTGGTGCTGAGCGCCCTGGTGGAGGGCAACTTCCTGCGCATCAAGGTGACCGACACCGGCATCGGGATTGCCAAAGAGCATCTGGAGCACATCTTCGAACCACTAGTTCAGATGAGCCCCGAGGTGAGCAAGCAGGGGGCCGGCCTCGGCCTCTCCATCACCCGCCAGCTGGTACACCTGATGGGAGGCGAGCTCTTCGTAGAGAGCGAGCCGAGCGTCGGTTCCACCTTCGCCTTCACCCTGCCGCTCGCCAGCGGCAAGGCGGGCAACCTGACCCTGGACAGCCGCCAGATTGGACACCAGCTGGTGCGCCAGCAGCCGCTCATCTTGCCGGACTGGGAGAGCGATGATCTGCCGCCTCCGCCCCATGATGCGCCTCTCATACTGGTGGTGGATGACGAGCCCATCAATCTGCATATCCTGCGCCATCTGCTGCAACCCTGCGGTTACCGCATCCTGCCCAGCAGCGATGGCCACGACGCCCTGGCCAAGCTGGCCCAGGAGCCGGTCGACCTGATCCTGCTCGATGTCATGATGCCAACCCTCTCGGGTTTTGACGTCTGCCGCCGCCTGCGCGAGCAGCACCCGAAAGACAAGCTGCCGGTGCTGCTGCTCACTGCCCTCAACCAGCCAAAGGATATAGAAGAGGGATTCAACGCCGGGGCCAACGATTACCTGGTCAAACCTTTCTGCAAGGAGGAGCTGTTTGCCCGGGTCAAGGCCCTGCTGGAAGCGAGTGCGGGCCGCGCCTCTCTGGTGGAGAACCGTCTGCTCAAGCAGGAGATAGAGCATCGCCTCACCCTGCAGGAACAACTGCATCAGGATCAGGAGCGGCTGCTGGCGCTGCTCGGGGAAGGGGCCGATCCCATTGTTTTCATTGATGAGCAGGGCACTGTGCTGTTTGCCTCCCGGGTGCTGGCCCGCTTGCTGGGTCAGGAGCCGGAAGCCATGGAGGGCCAGCCTCTGGATGAGTGGCTGGCCCTCCCGCTGGCAACCCAGTGGCCCGACCTGAAGGCGCAGCAGGAGCAGCGACTGGCGTTTCTGGTGGCAGGCCAGCAGGACGAGCTCAATGCCCGCGCCCTCTCCATCAGCCTGGGGGGGCAGGCCGCCTTCGCCCTCACCCTCAGCACTGAGCTGCGCCAGGACGAGAACCGGGTGATGGCTCTGGAAAACGCCCTCAAGAGCCTGTCACGTCAGGCCATCATAGAGGATGGTCAGCTGCTGGGTGAACTGAGCCGGCTGGGGGGAGAATTCCGTTCACTGGCCGACGATCTCATTCGCCAGCAGGATGACGAACCCCTGCGCCGGGCCTTGGTGGATACCATGCGTCTCACCCTGGATGCCTGGCAGCAGAGCACCGGCAAGGGCAAGATAGTGCTGGCGGAGAAGAGCAAGCTTTGGCGCGTCTACATGGACAGATCCAGCCCCCAGACCCGTACCCTCGATAAATACCTGAGCCTGGATACTCTGCCCAAGGCACCGCGCTGGAAGACGGTCGTCGCCACCGCCGAGTATGTGCTCGCCCACAGTCCGCTGAGCGATCCCCTGCGCCAGCAGTTGCACCACAGCGCCCAGACCCTGCGTCAACTCGCCAACCGCAAATCCTGATCCCCCCCGAACTGCGCCCTGGCTCACACTTGCCGGGGCGGTTTTTTTTTGTGCAGAATTAAGCGGGTAAAACGCGTCAAAACAAGAGCCGATCCAATTCACACAATTGTCATGAATGGCCTGAAGACAGGGACTTATTACGCCAAAGCAAATAACATAACTTCATGATTTAAAATGGGTTAAAAACCATTTTGACGATATTGACGTCGGGGCTGTGATTTTTACGATATCGACGAACGGAACAGTTGTTGTTTTCCTGTTAACTCTGCTTTGCTAGGGACGTTGGAAAACAGAACGACAAAGGTTAGACACCTGACCAACACAGAGGGCCGACCTCCCCAGCATGCGAAGTCGGTGCTCACACAAAACAAGGCGAACCCTCGGGAATGCCAAAAAATAAGAAAGGACATAATATGCTTGCCAAAGTATCCAAAATCTCTACTGCTGTAATGCTGGGAACCATGATGCTCGCCGGGGCCGCCGGCAATGTCATGGCAGCTGAAAACAAGACTGTGCTGACCCTGGTCGCACAACAGGAGACCGCCTGGGTCAAAAACTTCAACCCCTTCCTTCAAGCGGGTTTGCTCCATACCACTCGTCACTTCATCTATGAACCTCTGGTGATCTTCAACGATATGCAGGGTGGAAAACCCGTCTATCGTCTGGCCACTCACTATGCATTCAGCGATGACCTGAAATCCGTCACCTTCGATCTGCGTGAAGGGGTCAAGTGGTCCGACGGGGAAGGTTTTGATGCGGATGACATTCTCTTCTCCTTCAATCTGGTGAAAGCCAACAAGGCGCTGGATGAGCGCTCTATCTGGACCCAGATCAAGAACATAGAGAAACTAGGTCCCTACAAGATCAAGTTCGACCTGACCGACGTCAATACCAACGTGGTGAATGACCTGGTGCTGGTGCCCATAGTCCCCGAGCACCAGTGGAAGTCAGTGAAGGATCCGGTTGCCTTCACCAACGACAAGCCAGTCGGTACCGGTCCCTTCACCGAGGTGGACAACTTCTCCGCCCAGCTCTACACCCAGTGCCGCAACCCGCACTACTGGGATAACGCCAACCTCGCCATCGACTGCCTGCGCATGCCGCAGATGGCCACCAACGACCAGGTGCTGGCCGCCGTGATGAAGGGGGACGTTGACTGGTTCGGCTCCTTCGTACCGGACATAGAGCGCCTCTACGTTGGCAACGATCCGAAAAACAACAAGTACTGGTTCCCGGCCTCCGGCACAGTGGCATTCAACGTCAACTTCCAGACCAAGAACCCGGGCAACCACGAAGCCTTCAACGACATCACTTTCCGCCGCGCCTTCTCCATGGCGATGGACCGTCAGGCCATGGTGGATATTGCCGGTTATGGCTACCCGACCGTCAACGAGTACCCCTCAGGGCTCGGCAAAGCCTTCGACTCCTGGAACAACCCGGAAGTCGACAAGAAGTACGGCAAATTCAACAAGTTCGACTTGGAAGGCGCCAAGGCCATGCTGAAAGAGGCGGGCTACAAGGATTGTGACGGCGACAAGTTCCTCGACACCCCGAGCTGCAAGAAGATCGAGTTCAAGGTGCTGGTACCGAACGGCTGGACCGACTGGGTCAATACCGCCCAGATCGGGGTCGAAGGCTTGCAGGCCCTGGGCCTGAACGCCAAAACCGCCACCCCGGAAGCCACCGTCTGGACCGAAAACCTGATCACCGGTGACTTCGACGTCGCGCTGCAGGGTTACTTTGCCGGTGCCAACCCGCACAAGTACTTCGAGACCGCCTTCCACTCCCGCAACATGGGTGAGCGTGGCAACCGCTTTGCGGCACCCCGTTACAAGGACCCGGCCCTCGACCAGCTGATCGATGACTTCACCCAGACCGCCGATGCGGCCAAGCAGAAGGCCATCATGTTCGAGATCCAGGACAAGGTCGGTGCCAACCAGACCATCATCCCGGTATTCAACAACCCGACCTGGTACGAATACAGCACCAAGCGCTTCAATGGCTGGTTCAGTGCCGACAACCCGGTTGCCAAGCCGCAGGTTCACCCGGACACCCCGGAACGTCTGCTGCACGTGTTGTCACTCAAGCCAAACAGCTAACCACCCCGGCCCCCTGCGGGGGGCCATTCTCCCCGCCATGTCTTCCATCCCCCTGATTGTTCGGGGTTGGGGGAGCTTTGCCCGGCGCGGGGCAGGCTTGCAGTAAAAGGGTTCACCATGGGATTTATACTGAGACGTTTCTCCTTCTATCTGGTCGCCTTTCTGGTGGCCGCCACCATCAACTTCCTGCTACCCAGAGCCATGCCGGGGGATCCTGTCTCCGTCATGTTTGCCCGGGCTGGCGCCATGATGGAACCCGCCGCGCTGGAGGCCCTCAAGGCCACCTTCGGTTTTGTGGACGGCCCCATCAGCACCCAATTTCTCACCTATGTGAAGAGTGTCTTCACTTGGGATCTCGGCACCTCGGTGCGCTACTACCCCCAACCCGTAGCCGACGTACTCGGACGCGCCATCGGCTGGACCCTGTTCCTGGTGGGTACCTCCACCATACTGAGCTTCTCCGTCGGATCCATCGTCGGTATCTTCGCCGCCTGGTATCGGGGAGGCGCCATGGACAGCATCCTCTCCCCGCTCACTCTGGTGATGCAGGCCATTCCGCCCGTGGTCATCTCCCTGCTCGCCCTCTTCCTGTTCGGGGTCAGTCTGGAGTGGTTACCCATCGGCTATGCCTACAGCCCGGAAATAAAGGCCGATTTTGGCTGGGAGCACATCAAGAGCATCATGACCCACGCCATCATGCCGGTCGCCACCCTGGCCATGGTGCAGGTGGGGGGCTTCCTCATCACAATGCGCAACAACATGATTAACCTCTTGGGGGAGGATTACATCACCATGGCCAAGGCCAAGGGGCTCTCCAGCAACCGGGTCATTTTCAACTACGGTGCCCGCAACGCCATACTGCCGAGCGTCACCGCGCTCTCCATGGCGCTCGGTTTCGTCATCGGCGGCTCCCTCATCACTGAGGTGATCTTCAACTACCCGGGACTCGGATTGACCCTCTATCAGGGCATTCTGGCCCGCGACTACCCCCTCATTCAGGGGCAGCTGCTCATCATGACCATCACAATGCTCAGCTTCAACTTCCTGGCCGACGTGCTCTACGTCTTCCTGGACCCCCGTCTGCGTACAGGAGGCAAATAAGATGCGTATGCCGACTATTTTGAAAATCCTGCTGGGCAACAAGAAAGCCGCCTTCGGCCTCTTCATCGTGGTCAGCTTCGTGCTGATGGCACTGTTCGCCCCCCTGCTGGCCAGCAATGAACCGACCAAGCGAGTCTCCCGTCCGCACCAGCCCCCCAGCGCCGAATACGTGATGGGCACCACCCGCATGGGCCACGATATCTGGTCCCAATTTGCCAACGGTGCCCGCATTTCCCTGATGGTGGGCTTCGGGGCCGGCATATTGGTGTGCGCCCTCGCCATCACCATCGGCATCACCGCCGGCTACTTTGGCGGCGTGATCGACGAGTGCCTCACCTTCCTGATGAACGTGGTGCTGGTGATCCCCAACCTCCCCCTGCTGCTGGTGCTCGCAAGCTTTATCGGGGAGGCGTCACCGACGGTGATTGCGCTCATCATAGGCTTTACCTCCTGGGCCTACGGCGCGCGGGTCATCCGGGCCCAGACCCTGGCCCTGCGGGAAAAAGAGTTCGTCATCGCCGCCGAAGTGCTGGGGGAGCCGGCCTGGCGCATCATTCTGGTGGAGATACTGCCGAACCTCATCTCCATCATAGGGGTGAGCTTCATCGGCTCCATCATCTACGCCATCGTCACCGAGGCGACCCTGGAGTTTCTGGGGCTCGGGGATCCGACCGTGGTCAGCTGGGGCATCATGCTCTACAACGCCCAGACCTCCAGTGCCATCCTGGTGGGTGCCTGGTGGGAGATCCTGGCCCCCTGCTTCGCCATCGCCACCCTGGGTGCTGGTCTGGCCCTGCTCAACTTCGCCATCGACGAGATAGCCAACCCTCAGCTGCGCTCCCACAAGGGTCTTCGCCGCTGGAAGCAGCTCGCCGTCCCCGTGGCAGCACCACAGGAGAGGACAGCATGAACAAGCAACCCCTGCTGTCGGTACGCAACCTCTGCGTCGACTACATCACCGAGAGCGGCGACGTGCGCGCCGTCAATTCGGTCAGCTTCGACATAGCCCCCGGCGAAGTCTTCGGCCTCGCCGGCGAGTCGGGCTGCGGCAAGTCCACGGTCGCCTTCTCGGTGGCCCGGCTGCACAAGCCGCCCGCCTACATCAGCGGCGGCGAGATCCTGTTCAAGGGAGAGAACATACTCCACTACGGCGAAGAGCGGCTGCGCTCCTATCGCTGGCAACAGGTATCCGTGGTGTTCCAGTCCGCCATGAACGCGCTCAACCCGGTGCTGCGCATGGAGGAGCAGTTCTGCGACGTGCTGCTGGCCCACAATCCCGGCATGACTCGCTACGAAGCGATCAAGCGCGCCCAGGTACTGCTGGAGATAGTCGACATCCATCCGAGCCGGCTCAAGGATTATCCGCACCAGTTCTCCGGCGGCATGCGCCAGCGGCTGGTGATCGCCATCGCCATGGCGCTCAACCCCGAGCTCTTGATCATGGATGAGCCGACCACGGCGCTCGATGTGGTGGTACAGCGGGAGATACTGCAGAAGGTTTATGCCCTGAAAGAGCAGTTCAACTTCTCCATCCTCTTCATCACCCACGACCTCTCCTTGATGGTCGAATTCTGCGATCGCATCGGCATCATGTACGCCGGTGAGCTGATCGAGGTGGCGCCTTCCAAGGCGATCCTGACCTCGCCCCTGCACCCCTATACCCGCGGGCTCGGCAACTCCTTCCCGCCCCTGCACGGCCCAAAAACCGTGCTGGAAGGGATCCCCGGCACACCGCTCAACCTGCTGGAGGTGCCGGTCGGCTGCCGCTTCCAGGCCCGCTGTGGCAAGGTGCACGATCGCTGCCGCCAGGAGTACACCCGCCTGGTCGAGATCCGGCCGGGGCAACAAACCGCCTGCCACCTTTATGAGGCGCAGGATGAGCAACCGGATCCCGTTTTCTATCTGGACAAGGCCGCTGGCTGTTAAGGATGTCTGTCATGCAAATCGCCCAAACCGACGCGCCCATCATCGAAGTCCAGCACCTCTACAAGGACTTCCCCGTCAACTCCAATGCCATCAAGAGCGGCAAGATGCGGGCCCTCTCCGACATCACCTTCAACCTGCACCGGGGCCGCGCCCTGGCGGTGGTGGGGGAGTCGGGCTCCGGCAAGAGCACCATCGCCAAGATCATCGCCAAGATGTACAAGCTCTCCAGCGGCCGCATCCTCTATCGCGGCCGGGATCTGGAGGAGTTCAACAAGGGCACGGCCCTGCTCGACTATCGCCAGAGCGTGCAGATGGTGTGGCAGGATCCCTTCGGTTCTCTCAACCCGACTCACACCATCTACCACCACATCGCCCGCCCCCTGCTGCTGCACAGCAAGGTGATCGACAAGAAAGATCTGCCCGAGATGGTCTATACCCTGCTGGAGAAAGTCGGCCTGACCCCGGCCAAAGCCACGGCGGCCAAGTACCCGCACCAGCTCTCCGGCGGCCAGCGCCAGCGGGTCAACATAGCCCGCAACCTGGCGGTGGAGGCGGAGGTGGTGCTGGCGGACGAACCCACCTCCATGCTCGACGTCTCCATTCGCATCGGCATCCTCAACCTGATGGAGCAGATGAAAAACGAGCTGGGGGTCTCCATGCTCTACATCACCCACGACATCGCCACCGCACGCTATGTGGCGGAAGACTTGGCGGTGATGTACGTGGGTCACATGGTGGAGTGGGGCGAGGTGGACGAGATACTGCACCACCCGCAGCACCCCTACACCCAGCTGCTCATCTCGGCGGTGCCCGACCCCGAGAAGAGTATCCACGCCGCGCTGGAGGGGGGCCGCAAGGGGGAGATACCGCTCTGGACGCCGGACTCCTGTGGCTGCCCCTTCGCCGGGCGCTGCAACCAGGCGATGGCCCGCTGCAAGGATGAGCTGCCCCCCATCACCAAACTCGCCGACAACCACTTCGTGCGCTGCTATCTCTACGAGTGATGCTCGCCACTAAAACGGCCGGACAAGCCAGTCCGGCCATGCCTCGATGCGGGGCCACCACGGCCCCGCTATGTGCCTCACCGCAATGGGGTGAACCACAGGAGCAATACCTTGATGGAACTCTTGATCAATCAGGTGGGTTACGAGTGCGACGGGCACAAGGTCGCCCTGCTGCAAACCTCCCCTGCCCATGATCTCGGCGGCTATGTCAGGCTGCAACGCTTAAGCGATGGCCAGACGCTGTTTGAAACCCAACTGCAAGCGGCCGGTGAAGTCCCTGGCTGGCAGGGCCGTGCCTACTGGCGCGCCGACTTCTCTGCATTCAAGGAGCCCGGCCACTACCAGTTGGAGGCGATCACGGCCCCCACAGGCGCAGCCGCCACGGAGCAGCGCATTGTCCGCTCTACCCGTTTTGCCATCGGCCAGGATCTGCTGGCGAGCCACTGCCTCTCCGACGTCATTCACTACTTCAAGGGCCAGCGCGCCAGCGGCGCCTTCGATCGGGCCGACCGCACGGCCCGCCTGTTTGGCACCGACCAGCACAAAGATGTGCACGGCGGCTGGTTCGACGCCAGTGGCGACATGAGCAAGTACTTGAGCCACCTCTCCTACGCCAACTACCTCAACCCCCAGCAGACCCCCATGGTGGTGTGGGCCCTGCTCAAGTGCCGGGAACTGCTGGCCCCGCGCCGCGACATAGACGGGGTGAACCTCTGCAAGCGGCTCAATGACGAGGCGCAGCACGGCGCCGATTTTCTCTGCCGGATGCAGGATGAGTCGGGCTTTTTCTTCATGACCCTGTTCGACAAGTGGAGCAAGGATCCCGCCCAGCGCGAGCTGTGCGCCTATGCCACCCAGCAGGGGATCAAATCCGCCAACTGGCAGGCCGGTTTCCGGCAAGGGGGTGGTATGGCCATCGCCGCCCTGGCCCGCGCCGCCCGCGAGAGCGTCAGCGGCGACTTCGATGCCAGCCGCTACGCCGAGGCGGCCAGCCGTGGCTACCAGCACCTGTGCGAGTACAACCTCGCCTATCTCGATGACGGGGTCGAAAACATCATAGATGACTACTGCGCCCTGCTGGCGGCGGTGGAGCTGACCCGCACGTTCGGCTCCGAGTGGCTGTCCGAGGCAAGAGCCCGAGCCGGCAAACTCTGCGCCCGCCAGCGCATCCATCCGGAGCTGGGTCACTACTGGTCAGCCAACGAGGATGGCTCGCGCCCCTACTACCACGCCGCCGAGGCAGGGTTGCCGGTGCTGGCGCTGCTGGAATATTTAGGCGTAGAGCCGGATCTGGGGCACAAGGCCCAGGTGCAAACCGTGGTGCAACAGGCGCTGGCCGCCGAGCTGGCACTTTGCGCCCAAGCAGGCAACCCCTTCTCCCTCGCCCGCCAGTTTGTAAAAGGGGTAGATGAAGCGCCTCGCGTCAGCTTCTTTATGCCCCATAACAACGAATCCGGTTACTGGTGGCAGGGGGAGAATGCCCGGCTGGCCTCCCTGGCCGCCATGGCCTTTGCCGCCGCCGAGCAGCTCCCGCAGCAATCCGGGCCACTGCTCGGCTTCGGCCAGCGTCAGCTCGACTGGATCCTGGGGCAGAATCCGTTCAACGCCTGCATGCTGGCAGGCCACGGCATCAACAACCCGGGCTACACAGCCGGTTATCCCAATGCCCTCGGGGGCATCTGCAACGGCATCACCGCCGGGTTCGATGATGAAAACGACCTGGCCTTCATTCCTGAGCAGTACAAGGATCGGCTGGATCAGAACTGGCGCTGGGGGGAGCAATGGATCCCGCACGCCGCCTGGTTTGCCCTGGCCATCACTTGGCAGAGCGTGCAGGGAGGTCGCCATGATTGAGAGCAGCTCGGACATCATTAGCACTGGGGGAGAGCAGTGGATCCTCCATACATTCCGCCTGGTTTGCCCTGGCCATCTGCTGGCAAAGCGCACAGGGAGGACAGCATGATTGAGTACTGGGTCGGCGTGGATGGCGGCGGCACCCACACCCGCGCCCGCATTCGGGACAAAGCGGGCAAGATCTTGGGCGAGGGGCGCGCCGCCGGATCCAACCTGGAGCTCGGCATAGAGGTCGCCCACACCAACGTGCTGGCCGCCATCGATCTGGCCAGGGTTGAAGCCGGATTGGGTAACGATTCACAGCAACGGATGGGGGTCGGTCTGGCACTGGCCTCCGCCGAGCTGGCGGAGTGCTATCACGCCATGCTCGAGATGCCCTTTCCCTTTGCCAGTGTCAGGCTCACCTCCGATGCCTTCGGTGCCTGCCTCGGTGCCTTTGGCGGCGAGGAGGGTGCCATCCTCATCGCCGGCACCGGCTCGGCCGGGCTCATCTATCGCCACGGTCAGCTGCACACCTGCTCCGGTCGCGGTTTCCCCATTTCGGATCTGGGCAGTGGCGCCTGGCTGGGGCTGCGTGCCATCCAGCAATCCCTGCTCTGCCATGACGGCATCCTGCCCCCCAGCACGCTGGCCATCCGCTTGCTCGATCACTTCAAACGGGATCAGGCCGAAGTCGTGCGCTGGGCCGCCCGCGCCATTCCCGCCGATTATGGCCGCTTCGCCCCCTGGGTGTTCGATGCCGCCAGCGACGGCGACGAGCTCGCCTGCCAGCTGCTTGACGAGACCTGCGCCCAGCTGAATACCCTGCTGGAGGGGATGCAGCAGCTGGGAGCCAGCCAGATTGCCCTGCTCGGCGGCATCGGCATGCGCCTCGCTCCCCGGCTGGCGCACCTCAACCTGGTCAACCCCAAGGCCGATGCACTGGAGGGGGCCATACTGTTTGCCCAGTCGGAGTCGTTCCCATGTCTGCACTGCTGAGCCTTGTCCAATTTGATCTGCCCGCCGGCGGGAACAGGATCCCCCTCTGCCCGCTCCGGGGAATACCCATGCCTGCACTTTGGATCCCTCCCCGGGTTGACCAGTACCACAAGGAGATGATCGCCCTGTTTGTTCCCTTAACTCCATCAGAGGAATTTTCATGTCTGCACCCCTGATCCACACCCAGGTTGACCGACGCGATGGCGAGGACGTCTGGTTCCGATTCAACCTGAGCCAGTTGCCGGCAGCCCCCTGGAAACTTCACTTCTGCCTGGCACGCCACATAGATCCCGCCTCCCTCGAAGGTGCCAGACTGGAGCGCCAGAGCGGCAGCTACAAGGTGCTGAGCCCGGCCGAGGGGCAAAGCGAGCTGCGTTTTTGCTGTCGCAACACCCCCATCAAGCGATTGTCTGACATGCCGCAGGGCTTCTTCCTGAGCCTGCCCGAGGCGAGCGCGGGCCCCCAGCTGATGCCGGTCACCCTGGTGGAACAAGAGCTGGGCCTGCCGCCAAGCGGGCCCGGCACCCCGGATCTGCCCGAAGTCGAGCCCCTCGCCGGCATAGTGCCCCAGCCAGATCAGCTGGTGCTGCTGGAGGGCAACTTCCGGCTGGCGGAACGGGCTCATGTCAGCGGGCCCGGGTCGCTGACCGGCCTGCTGGCCCATTTCAACGAGCTGACAGGGCTGGCGCTGGAGCAGGATCATGATGCCGAGATCCGGCTGTTCGAGGCCCCCCTGGCTGCCGAAGCCTATCGCCTCACCATCACGCCGGAGGGGGTGACCATAGCAGCGGCTGGCGAGGCTGGCTGGCGCCACGGCCTGACAAGCCTGGCCCAGTGGGCCCTGCAGCACGGAGAGAGCCTGCCCTGCATCGAGCTGGTCGATGCCCCCCGCTTCGGTTTTCGCGGCATCTTCCTCGACTGCGCCCGCCACTTTCACTCCGTCGCTAGCCTCAAGCGCCTGCTCAAGTTGATGAGCCTCTACAAGTTCAACCGCTTCCACTGGCATCTGACCGATGACGAGGGGTGGCGGCTCGAGATCAAGGCTTTCCCGCAGCTGACAGAGATCGCCGCCTGGCGCGGCCACGATCTGCCTGTGGGGCCCCAGCTCAGTGGCGGCCCCGAGCCCTATGGCGGCTACTATACCCAAAGCGAGGTACGCGAGCTGGTGGCTTATGCCAGCGGGCTCGGCATTACCGTCATCCCCGAGATCGACATCCCGGGCCACTGCCACGCCGCCATCAAGGCGCTGCCCGGGCTACTGATCGAGGAAGCGGATCGCTCCCGCTACCTGTCGGTGCAATATTTCGACGACAACGTGCTCAACCCGGCCCTACCCGGCACCTATCAGTTCCTGGAGGCGGTAATTGACGAGGTGTGCGAGCTGTTCCCGGGCCCCCTGGTACACATGGGGGGGGACGAGGTACCGACCGGAGTATGGACCGACAGCCCGGCCTGCCAGCAGTTGATGCAACGGCAGGGATATCAGGATTGCCGCGAGCTGCAGGGCCACCTGCTGCGCCACTGCCAACAGTATCTGGCCAGCAAGGGCAAGCAGATGCTGGGTTGGGAGGAGATATTGCACGGCGACAAGGTGAGCCGGGACGCCACCATCTTCGCCTGGACCAGCTTCCAGGCAGGGCTGGATGCGGCTACGGCGGGCTATCCCGTTGTGATGGCACCGGCCCAGCACCTCTATCTGGATCTGGCCTGGAGCCAGGATCCCCGCGAACCCGGCCTCTACTGGGCGGGCACCCTCAATCTGGAGCAGGTCTATCGATGTGATCCTGCCCCGGCCGATTTCCATGCCAACGATAACATCCTGGGGGTGCTGAGCCCCTTATGGTCGGAACTGGTTACCTCTCGTGACCGTCTCGACTATATGTTGTTCCCGCGCATGCTGGCCACCGCCGAGGTGGCCTGGAGCGACGCCACCCGCAAGGCGTGGGATCACTTCGCCGCCCGCCTGCCGGGCCAGCTGCAGATCCTCGACCAGTTACAGGTGCGTTATCGGGTGCCACAGAGGTAGTGTTATCTTTCTGTCTGGCGACCTTTGGGTCGCCTTTTTTTACCATCCACCAACAAAAAACCAACTTTCCCCTACCATTCATCCGCCATTGTTGGCAAAATTCAGCCCCCTATGAAGCCGACTCGGCGCGCCCTGGCCATCACCTGCAACCACGCCCGGATCTGCCACAATAACAACGACAAAACTATCAACAAGAACATCGGAGCGTATTCCTATGGCTCGCAGAGACGTCCATACCCTGGACAGCGAAGTGGAGTTTCCTGCCGACGAACAACTCGTTTCCACCACCGACCTGCGCGGGGTGATCACCTACGCCAACCCCGCCTTCTGCCGCATCGCCGGCTACCCCGTTGAAGAGCTGGTCGGTCACAACCACAACCTGGTGCGCCACCCCGACATGCCCAAGGCCGCCTTTGCCGATCTGTGGGCCCGCCTCAAGGAGGGCAAGCCCTGGCGCGGCATGGTGAAGAACCGCTGCAAGGATGGCCGTTACTACTGGGTCGACGCCTATGTGACCCCCATCTACGAGGGGGGCAGGATCAGCGGCTACCAGTCAGTGCGCTGCAAACCGGAACCCCAGCTCAAGCGCGTCGCCAGCCAGACCTATCAGGCCCTGCTCAAGACGGAGCGTGGCTCGGCCGGCAGCCTCCCCTCTTTCAACCGCGTGCGCCTGCCGGTGCTGGGCTTGCTGTTGCTCGGCCTGCTCGGCTGGGCCTTTCTCAGCAAGGGCGCCATGACAGCCCTGCTGATGCTGCTGCCCCTGCTGCTCATCGGTGGCGCCTACTGGCGCGAGCTCTTTGCACTACCGCTCTATCTGCAGCAGCTCGGTCGCGAATACGACAGCCTGACCCGGCTGGTTTATTCGGGTGACGGCCCGGGCGCCATCGCCGATTTTCACATCAAGATGCTGCAGGCCCGCATCCGTACCGTGCTGGGCCGGATCAACGATGCGACCCATCCCCTGCAGACCCTGGCCACCAACCTGAAACAGGCATCCCATCAGGCCTGTCTCGACATCAACGAGCAGGATGCCCAGACCCAGCAGATGGCTGCCGCCATGACCCAGATGGCCAGCACGGCTCATGAGATTGCCCACAACATTCAGGACTCCAACGGTCAGGTCAACGAGGCACGCAGCCGCTGCGAGCACACCAACAAACAGCTGAGCCAGACCGAACAGCGCATCGAGCAACTCGCCAAACAGGCTGAACTGGCGTTCAACTCTGCGGTAGAACTTGCCAGCGAGTCGGAGCGGATCGGCAGCGTCATGGGCGAAATCCAGGGCATAGCCGATCAGACCAACCTGCTGGCCCTCAACGCCGCCATAGAGGCGGCGCGGGCCGGTGAGCAGGGCCGCGGCTTTGCGGTGGTGGCCGACGAGGTGCGTACCCTGTCGACCCGCACCCACAAGGCGACCGAACAGATCCAGGGCAGCATACAGCAGATCCAGCACACTCTGGGACGCTGGAAGGGGATGATGCAGGAGAACCTGCAACAGACCCGCGAGTGCGCCGAGATGACCCGCCAGGGCGCCAGCAGCCTGCATTCCGTCCTGGAAGAGATAGAGCTGGTCACGGAGCACTCCACCCAGATCGCCGCCGCCGCCGAGCAGCAACAGGCGGTGGTGGAGGAGATCAGCCGCAGCATCAACCAGATATCCCAGTACTCCCAGGCCAATAGCCAGAAGATGCAGGAGGTCGACGACTCGAGTCAGGAGCTGCTGGAGCGCGCCAGGCAGCTCAAGGGGCTCAGTCAGACCTTTGGTTGACGCGGGTTGCCACCCCCACGACAGAAGCGCCACAATGGCGCTTCTGTCGTTTCTGGAGAGTCATGACCCATGAGAATGGAGCCAGCCCCTGCCCCCCTGAACAAGGTCGCCCGCATCGAGGCGATCCTCGCCCTGATCCCGCCCGGCAAGGTGGTCAGCTATGGTCAGGTGGCCGATCTGGCTGGGCTGCCCGGTCGAGCCCGACTGGTAGGCAAGGTGCTGCGGGAAACGGACAAGGTGCTGCCCTGGCATCGCGTGCTGGGCGCAGGCGGCACCATTTCACTGCCAAAAGGGTCGACAGGCTTTATGGAACAGACGGGGCGATTGCAGCAGGAGGGGGTGCCTGTGATAGGCGGGAGGGTAAAGATGCGGGAGTGGCAATGGCAGCCCGACCTCGCCGAGCTGCTATTCCTCATCCCTTTTTAAAGCGCTGCTATTTTTTGTTAAACCAGAGCGCTGCGGTTTCTCATGATGTTCTGTTGAGTCACAGCGCGGCTATCTGTCTTGGTTTCCTTTCGAATCAAAGAGCTGTCATGCCTCCTTGTTCCCTTTCAAGTCACAGTGTGAGGGGAGCCAGGATCTCGTCGCTGCGCACCTGCACGGGTATGGTTTCATACTCCCGTTGCAGCAACACCAGCAGACTCTGCCTGTCCACTTCCAGCACATAGGCAGTCCCTTCCCGGGTCAAGCAGGTCATTCCCGGCCGGATCTCGTTAATCTCCATCACAACCTCCGTGTACAGCGCTGCCATCCTTGCAGCCGTTTCAGTATACCGTCATCTCCCAACAAAAAGGCCCCAGCAAGGGGCCTCTTTCATCATAGTGTGAACTGCGCGCCATCACGCCTTCTTCGACTTGGCCAGGCTCTCCTGCCACTTGCCGTTGTCGTAGTGCGCCGTCCAGCCCGTCGCCTTGCCGTTGACCTCCGTCATCACGTACTGCTCCTTGGTCTTGCGACTGAAGCGAACGATGGAGGCATTACCGTCAGGATCTGACGCCGGGGCGTCAGCCAGGTACTGATGCTTGGGCGACAGGCGATCCTTGAAGCGCTTGAGCTCTTCCACTAGGGGTGCACGAGTCTCGCGGGATTTCGGGAAGTTGCTGGCGGCCAGGAACAGGCCCGCCGCCCCGTCACGCAGTACGAAGTATGCATCGGACTGGGTGCACTTGAGCTCGGGCAGTGGTACAGGATCTTCCTTCGGCGGCGCTATGTCGCCGTTTTTCAGGATCTTGCGGGTGTTCTTGCAAGTCTCATTGGTACAGCCCATGTACTTGCCGAAACGGCCGTTCTTGAGCTGCATCTCGCTACCGCAGCGATCGCACTCTATGCTGGGGCCTTCATAACCCTTGAGCTTGAACTGGCCCTTCTCGATTTCGTAACCGTCACAATCCGGGTTGCGACCACAGACGTGCAGCTTGCGGCTGTCGTCTATGATGTAGGCGTCCATGGCGGTGCCACAGACACCGCAGCGGTGCTTGGCACGCAGCGCCTCGGTTTCGGCCTCGTCACCGTCGGTGGCGGAGACAAATTCGTCGGCGGAGACCAGGTTGATGGTCTTCTTGCAGCGCTCTTTCGGCGGCAGGGCATAACCGGAGCAACCGAGGAAGACGCCGGTGGTGGCGGTACGAATGCCCATCTTGCGGCCGCAATCCGGGCAGTCGATGTCGGTCAGCACCATCTGGTTGGCACGCATGCCACCCTCTTCCGCATCCCGATCCGCTTTTGCCAGCTCCTGGGTAAATTCTTCGTAGAAGGCGTCCAGCACCTTCTTCCACTCCAGGCTGCCTTCGGCGATGCCATCGAGCTTGTCTTCCATCTTGGCGGTGAACTCGTAGTTCATCAGCTCGACGAAGTTTTCCACCAAGCGGTCGGTGACGATTTCACCCATCTTCTCGGCGAAGAAACGGCGGCTCTCGACCCGCACATAACCGCGATCCACGATAGTGGAGATGATGGAGGCGTAGGTAGACGGACGGCCAATGCCGCGCTTTTCCAGCTCGCGCACCAGGGCCGCTTCGGTGAAGCGCGCGGGCGGCTTGGTGAAGTGCTGGCGCGGATCCAGCTTAATCAGTTTGAGTACCTCGCCCACTGTCACCGCAGGCAGCTGGCTGTCTTCGCCCTTACGCCCCATGGGCGGCAATGCTTTGGTCCAACCGGCGAAACGCAGGGTACGACCACGGGCCTTGAGCTCGAACTCACCGGCCTTGACGGTCAAGGTGGAGGAGTCGTACTGGGCTGGCGTCATCTGGCAGGCCACGAACTGGCGCCAGATAAGATCGTACAGACGCATCGCATCCGGCTCCATGCCTTCCAGCATTTCGGCCGTGACCAGCACGCTGGATGGACGGATCGCCTCGTGAGCCTCCTGGGCACCGGCCTTGGAACCATAAAGGTTCGGCTCGGCCGGCAGATAGGCTGCGCCATACTGCTCACCGATATATTCACGCAGCGCCTCGACCGCCTCTTTGCTGAGGTTGGTGGAGTCGGTACGCATATAGGTGATGTAACCCGCTTCATAGAGACGCTGGGCCATCATCATGGTCTTCTTCACCCCGAAGCTCAGACGGGTCGATGCCGCCTGTTGCAGGGTGGAAGTAATGAAGGGAGCGGACGGCTTGGAGCCGGTCGGCTTGTCTTCCCGGTTCACCACCTTGTAGTCGACCCCTTCCAAGGCGGCCACGGCGGCAAAGGTCTCGGCCTGGGTGACTGGCTTGAAGTCGGCGCCGTTGCGGCTGACCACTTCCATGCGCAAGTCGGCCTTGTCACCGGTCAGCAGATCGGCGTTGAGATCCCAGAACTCGACCGGTACGAACGCCTTGATCTCGCGCTCTTTATCGACGATGAGACGCACGGCAACGGACTGCACCCGGCCGGCAGAGAGGCCACGGGCCAGTTTCTTCCAGAGCAGGGGGGAAACCATGTAGCCCACCACGCGGTCGAGGAAACGACGGGCCTGCTGGGCATTGACGCGGTGGATGTTCAGCTCGGATGGCTGGGCAAACGCCTCCTGAATCGCAGTCTTGGTGATCTCGTTGAACACCACCCGCTTGTAGCGGCTGTCGTCACCACCGATGATCTCGCGCAAGTGCCAGGCGATGGCTTCTCCCTCTCTATCCAAGTCGGTTGCGAGATAGATGGTGTCGGCCTTGGCGGCCAGACTTTGCAACTCACTGACCACTTTCTCTTTGCCGGGCAAAATCTGGTAGTTGGCCTGCCAGCCTGCGGTCGGATTGATCCCCATCCGTGAGAACAGGGCATTGCGATCCTTGGCAGCCTTCTCTGATTCGCTCAGCTTGATACCGCGAATGACAGGTTTTTTGGGCTCGTTGCTGGCGCTGCCACTGGTGGGCAGATCGCGAACATGACCGACGCTGGATTTCACCACGTAGTCCTTGCCCAAATATTTATTGATGGTCTTGGCCTTGGCCGGAGACTCCACTATGACCAGTGATTTGCCCATGCTGTAACTATTATCCTCATTGCACCCGACGGGGTTGGTGTGCGGTTTTGTGGGGCTGTATAAGAGATTTGACGCGAAAAAGCAATCTTGTGAGCAAATTAGCTCACCAGCCCGAACCACCTGACCTCTTTATTTATTAATGCGAAGCCGAGCCTTGGGAAGCAACCGCTTTTTTATTTTTATGCCATATCAACCCCTTTTTTATATTTGAAACGACATAACAAACCGCTCTTGCAACATAACAAACCACTTTGGTTATCAGCTTGTTACAAAAGACAAAATCTCCTTATAATGGCTGCATCCCGCAGCTTTGTGCGCGGAAGGAACCGCTACCCATATAAAAATCGAAAGGATGTACTCAATGAAGCACTTCGAGGTCAATTTCGACGGCCTGGTCGGCCCGACCCACAACTATGCGGGCTTGTCCTACGGCAACGTTGCCTCCCAGAGCAATGCCAAGGAAGCGTCCAATCCCAAGGAGGCGGCCAAGCAGGGGCTGCGCAAGATGAAGGCGCTGACCGAGCTTGGCATGACCCAGGGGGTGCTGGCACCGCAGGAGCGGCCGGATCTGGCTACCCTGCGCCGTCTAGGCTTCACCGGCAATGATGCAAGCGTGCTGGCCCAGGCCGCCAGACAGGCACCTGCCGTGCTGGCCGCCTGTTATTCAGCTTCCAGCATGTGGACTGCCAACGCCGCCACCGTCTCCCCGAGTGCCGATACCCAGGATGGCCGCATTCACTTCACCCCCGCCAACCTGACCAACAAGTTCCACCGCTCCCTCGAACCCGAGGTGACGGGCCGCATACTACGCGCCGTGTTCAACAACGACCGTCACTTCTATCACCACCAGCACCTGCCGGAAAACGATCACTTTGGTGACGAGGGCGCCGCCAACCACACCCGACTGTGTCGTGCCTACGGCGAATCCGGGGTCGAGTTGTTCGTCTATGGCCGCAGCGCGTTTGATGTCTCCCAGCCCGCCCCCAAGCGCTATCCAGCCCGCCAGACCCTGGAAGCCAGCCAGGCCATCGCCCGCCTGCACGGTTTGAGTGAAGAGAGTGCCGTCTTCATCCAGCAGAATCCGGACGTGATCGATCAGGGGGTGTTTCACAACGACGTGATAGCGGTAGGCAACCAGAACCTGCTCTTCTTCCACCAGCAGGCGTTTCTCAATACCGAGTCGGCGCTGGTCGAGGTGCGCAACAAGTTCGGCGAAGGCGAGCTGCACTTCATCGAGGTACCGACTGCCGAGGTGTCGGTACAAGATGCGGTGAAATCCTATCTGTTCAATACCCAGATCCTGACCCTGCCGTCCGGCGAGATGGCGATCATCGCCCCCACAGAGTGTCGTGACAATCCGGCGGTATCGGCCTACCTCGGCAAGCTCATCGCCCAGGGCACCCCCATCAAGCAGATACACTATATGGACGTGAAGCAGAGCATGCGCAACGGCGGTGGCCCCGCCTGTCTGCGGCTGCGGGTCGCCATGAACGATCAGGAGCTGGCGGCGGTCAATCCGGCCTGCCTCATCAACGACAGCCAGTTCGCCCGGCTGGATCAGTGGGTGGATCGCCACTACCGCGACAGTCTGGCGCTGGATGATCTGCGCGACCCGGCACTGGTACAGGAGTCCCGTACCGCACTGGACGAGCTGACCCAGATCCTCAAACTCGGCTCCGTCTACCCCTTCCAGCGCTGAGAACCTGTTCACGATCTTGCTGCGACAGAATAATAAACAGAGAGCCGGGCAATGCCCGGCTCTCTTGTTTCAACCCATTGAACTGTGCCTCAGCGCCAGGGACTCTGCTGCCACAACCGGCCGAGACTCGACTCCAGCGCCATGGCCGCCTGCTGGCCCAGCTTCTGGGTCAGGCTCTTTGGCTTGCGATAGCTGATGCCGACCACCTTGTGGTGGCTGGCCTGGGCCAGCAGGTAGTCGTCGCTGGTGCAGAGGGTATCCACCAGCCCCAGCCCCTTGGCCTGGCTCGCCAGCCAGTGTTCCCCCGTGGTGACACTGTCTATGTCGAGGTGGGGTCTGTGCTCGGCCACGAACGCCTTGAACCGCTCGTGGATGGCGCCCAGCTCCTCACGAAACTTTTCCCGCCCCAGATCGTCGTTCTCACCGAACATGGTGATGGTGCGCTTGTACTGGCCAGCGGTGTGCATCTCGAATTCGATGTCGTGCTTTTTCAAGAGCTTGTTGAAGTTCGGCAACTGGGCAATCACACCGATGGAGCCGACGATGGCAAAGGGCGCAGCCAGGATCTGATCCGCCACGCAGGCCATCATGTAACCGCCGCTCGCCGCCACCTTGTCGATGGCCACGGTGAGTTTGATACCCTTGTCACGTAGTCGCTGCAGCTGGGAAGCTGCCAGGCCATAGCCATGAACCACACCGCCGCCGGACTCAAGACGCAGCAACACCTCGTCACCGGACTGGGCGACCCCTATCACGGCGCTCACCTCTTCTCGCAAGGACGCCACCTCTTTGGCATCCATGCTGCCGTTGAAATCGAGCACAAACAGGCGACTGCGTTCGTCTTCCGTCTTGGCACGGGCCTTGTGTTCGGCCTTGCGCGCCTTCTCCAGCAGCTTGCGCTCGGTCTTGCCGGCCAGCGCCGCCTGCAATTGATAACGCCCCTGCTCCAGCTCGCTGGAGAGATCGGTCACCACCAGCTCACCCTTGCGGGATTTCGGCTGACGGCTGCTGATCACCATCAGGATGACGGCAGCTATGGCCAGCAGTAAGGTGAGGGTCTTGGCCAGGAACAGGCCATATTCGGTCAAAAATGCCACTTGATGCTCCGCTCAGTGTTCGAGTTTTTCACATTCTAGGGAGTTTGCAGGGCTCGCGCAAAAACTCTGCGACAGCAGCTCAAAAAACAGACTCGACAATCACAACCCCTCTATTTTCTTCACATTTTTGCCGTCTCATACTGGTCAAATGCCGTGCGGGATCAGTACACTTGCCCCTCTATTGCCGCGCGCATCTGCCACGAATTTGTTAACAGGAGTTGTCATGCTCGATTATCAGGCACCCCGGGATCTGCTCAAGGACAAGGTCATTCTGGTCACAGGTGCCGGTGACGGCATAGGCCGCGAAGCGGCGATCACCTATGCAGCCCACGGCGCGACCGTGATCCTGCTCGGCCGCACCAGTGCCAAACTCGAGGCTGTTTATGACCAGATTGAGGCCGCCGGTTATCCCCTTCCCGCCATAGTGCCAGTGGACCTGAAAGGAGCAACCGCCGCCCACTACCGCGGCATGGCCGAGACCTTCGCCCAGCAGTTTGGTCGCCTCGACGGCGTGCTGTTCAACGCGGGCCTGCTCGGCACCCTTTCTCCCTTCGAACATATTCAGGAGAAAGAGTGGGACGAGGTGATGCAGGTCAACGTGAAATCTGAATTCCTGCTGACCCAGGCGCTGCTGCCGCTGATCCGCCAGACCGCCAGGGAGCATGGTGATGCCTCCATTGTCTACACCTCCTCCAGCGTGGGGCGCAAAGGCCGCGCCTACTGGGGCACCTACGCCATCTCCAAGTTCGCCATCGAAGGCATGATGGAAGTGCTGGCCGACGAACTGGAAAACACGGCTGTGCGAGTCAACACCCTCAACCCGGGCGGTACCCGCACCAAGATGCGCGCCAGCGCCTTCCCGGCGGAAGATCCCCAGCAGCTCAAGACGCCAGCCGACCTGATGCCGCTCTATCTCTACCTGATGGGACAGGACAGCCGTGGCAAAACCGGTCAGACCTTTGTGGCCCAGCCCAAATAAATCAACAAAATAACCGGAACCCTGCACCGCATGGGGTTAAATTCAATAGGGTGTCGTCGGCACCCTGTCGAAGGCCTTTATCAGATCCGATCCCTTATCAGGTTGAGATATGTTTCGTCCCAAGAGCACGTTTGAGCAATGGCGGATCTTTCAGGCCGTGGTGGACTGCGGCGGTTATGCCCAGGCCGCCGAGGCGCTGAACAAGAGCCAATCCTCTCTCAATCATGCGGTGGCCAAGCTGCAGCAGAGTCTGGGAGTCCCCCTGCTGGAAGTGAGGGGGCGCAAGGCGGTATTGACGCCGGCAGGGGAGATCTTCCTCAAGCGGGCCCGTCAGCTCAGCCAGCAGGTGGAAGAGCTGGAAAACCTGGCCAACAACCTGGAGCGGCAGTGGGAGCCGCAGATCAATCTCTATGTTTCCGTGCTGCAACCACGGGAGCGTCTCTATCGGGCACTGGCCACCTTCTATCCCCGCAGCCGGGGCTGCCGCGTCAATCTGCACGAACGCATTCACTGTCACTTCAATGCATTGCAGGTAGGGGATCTCATGCTGTCCGAACACCTGCCCCAGGATCGCACCGGCCTGCCGCTGGACGAAGTATGCCTGCTGCCGCTCTGCTCGGCCGAACATCCCCTCGCCACCCTGACGGGGGCCGTCTCCACCGACGAGCTCGCCAGCCACAACCAGATAAGCTTGCATCCCCCCATCCACCGCTCAGTGGACTGGAACGATGCGGACGACACCGGCTGGAAGGCGACCCACTATCACGAAGCCATCGCCATGCTCAAACTCGGCCTTGGCTATGCCTGGTTGCCCCGCCATCTGGTGCAGGAGGAGCTGGGCAGCGGCGCCCTGGTACCACTGGATCTGGAGAGCGGCAACGAGCGCCACCTCTATACCTATCTGCTCACCCCGTCAGCCGATACCCTGGGCCCTGCCACCGAACTGCTGCTGCGCTGTCTTCGCAACGAATATCAGACCGATAACGACAAATAAGCACAGGCCATCAGGCTGCCTGCGTCACCCATAGCCAACCGGTCACAGACCCGCCTTACACATTGGGTACCCGCCAGCAGGCGGCCAGTGCAGCCATCGCCAGTGCGGTCGCCACCATGAAGACACCGTGAAAGCTCCAGATCTCGGCCACGGTTCCCGCTATGGCCCCCGCCATGATGGAACCGGTGCGTATGCTGTTGGCAAACAGGGTAGTCGCCACACCAGCGCGCCCCGGCATCAGATCCTGGAAGTAGGACATGCCGATCCCCGCGACTATGCCGATGAAGATGGCGTTGAGCATTTGCAGCGCTATGAGGGCAGGCTGGCTCGACAGGGTGACCAGCCCCACGTAGAAAAACACCCCGGCCAGCACGGCCACCAGCATCATGGGGCGCTTGCCAAAGCGCTGGGTGTAGTAGCCTGCCAGCAACATGAAGGGGATTTCCAGGGCCGCAGCCGTACCCATCAATACACCCGCCAGTTTCTCCTCCAGCCCCAGCTCGCGGGTAATGTAGAGCGGCATGTTGATGAGATACATGCTGTTGCAGGTCCACATCAGGGTGGAGGCGATAAACAGTGCCCGCACCGACGGGTCCCGCCAGCTGCTGACACGTTCCACCTCGGTATTTGGCGTGGGCAACGGCAGGGAGGGCAGCCAGCGCCACACCACCAGCGCGCAGACAAGGTAGGCAAAGGCGGAGGCGAGATACATCACCTCGAAGCCATAGCCGATGGCCAGCGCGAAGGCAACGGGGGGACCAATCACCCAGGCCAGGGAAAACTGGGCCCGCAGCACTGAGCTGAACATGTCCGCCCGCTTGTTGCGGCTGTCGGCATATTCACGGGCCAGGGCAAACAGCTGGGGGCTGGCAGTAGCTGCCAGACTGGCCAGCACGACCCCCAGGCTCACCAGCAGCCAGTAGTTGCGATTCCAGGCGAACAGGAGGGAGAGCACTACACCCGCTAAGCAGCAGCGCAGGATCAGCTGCTTGCGATCCCCCTTGCTGTCGGAGCGGTGGCCGAGCCACTGGCTGATGAGAATGCCGACCACAGCGTTGACGGTGTAAAAGAGCCCAACCAGCAAGGGGCGCACCTGCACCTCTTCGGCCAGAAACAGGCTCAAGGTCGGTACCTGGAGCGCTACTGCAACCCCGGTCATAAAGGTCACGGCCAGAAAAGAGAGGGAGACGGGATCACGCCTCTGCAGGGCTGTGGTCAGCAAGCTCATAGGATTACCACTGGATTGGGGGATAAAAACTGGCCAAAATTCGGCAAGTGCATGAAATAGCGTCGCTTATTTTATGTCATTATCAAGAGTCACCTCAAGGCTTGCGACCCCGCGCCCGACCCCGTACATTGAAAGCCCACTGGCCAGTATAAGGATTTCACATGTTTGATTTTGACCGGGAAATAGATCGTCGCGACACCATGAGCCTGAAATGGGACAAGTACAAAGGCGAGGACGTGCTGCCCATGTGGGTTGCCGACACCGACTTTGTCTCGCCGCCCGCCGTCGTCGAGGCCCTCACCAAACGGGTCGCCCACGGTATCTTCGGTTACTCGCGCCCCTCTGCCCGGCTGATCGAACTCATCATGGCGCGTCTGGCAAGCCGCTACGGCTGGACCATACAGCCAGAGTGGCTCATCTTCCTGCCCGGCGTGGTACCGGGTCTGAACCTGGCGTGCAAGGCCTGGAGCCAGCAAGGCCGCGGCATCATCACCCCCAAGCCGGTCTACTACCCTTTCCTGCAAGCCCCCGGTTTCAACGACCGTCCCCTGCTCACAGTCCCCATGGTGGAAGAGGCGGGTCGCTGGGTGCTGGATCTGGAAGCGCTGGAGCGTCAGGCCCCGTTTGGCGATCTGCTGCTGCTGTGCAACCCCCACAACCCGGGTGGGACAGTGTTTACCCGCGAGGAGCTCGAAGCCATCGATGCCATCGCCGAGCGCCACAATCTGGTGGTCTGCTCGGACGAGATCCATTGCGACCTGCTGCTGGACAAAAATGCCCGCCACATCCCCTATGGCGCCATCAGCCCACAGGCGGCCAATCGCTGCGCCGTCATGATGGCACCGAGCAAAACCTTCAATATTGCGGGCCTGTGCTGCGCCTTCGCCGTGGTGCCCAACCCCCGCCTGCGCCTCAAGCTGCAACAGGCCATGCGCGGCATCAGCGCCGACGTCAACCTGCTGGGCTTTGTGGCAGCCGAAGCAGCCTATGAAGGGGGCGACCCCTGGCTTGCCGAACAGCTCGACTATCTGGTCGCCAATCTGGCGCTGATCGAGCAGGCGGTCGCCCGCTGGCCTGGCGTCACGCTGGCTCTCAATCAGGCGACCTACCTCGCCTGGATCGATGTCAGTGCGCTCGGGCTCGACGACCCCATCGCCTTCTTCGAACAGGCGGGTGTGGGACTCTCCCCCGGCGCCCAGTTCGGCAATGGCCAGTTTGTGCGGCTCAACTTCGGTTGCACCAGGGCACGGCTGACCGAGGCACTGGCTCGGATGGAGAAAGCGATCCAGACTCGCATCTGACGGCAATAGCGTATATTTTTGCAGCTGCATGTCGGCGGCAAGCAACTACGCTTGAGCGCAGTCGTTGCGGGCCACAATGGTTGACTCCATTGTGGCCCGCCGCTGAATAGACAACATGAGACGTCATACGGGATGGGCCAGGCCCATCCCTTTTATCAGCCATTTATCCGGTTCACTATGTACCCAAGCCCCTTGCACCACCTGCCTGCCCTGCTACGAATCACCCTGCCCTGGCTGGCTGCGGCACTGGCACTGCCCCTGCACGCCACCACGCCCACCCATCTCACCATTGGCACAGGGGCACTCAACGGCGTCTACTATCCGACCGGAGGCGCCATCTGCCGCTTGCTGAACGAAGAGAGTGCCAGCAAGGGGCTGCACTGTTCGGTGCAGAGCACCTCAGGTTCGCTGGCCAACTTGAAGGAGCTGGGCCAGGGCAAAATCCAGCTGGCACTGGTGCAGTCGGATGTGGTTCATCATGCCGCCAAGGGCACGGGCCCCTTCGTGGGCCAGCCGCCCAACGACCGGCTTCGCAGCCTGTTCAGGCTCCATCAGGAGTCGCTGACCCTGCTTGCCAGCGCCACCAGCAGCATCACTACCCTGGCTGACATCGAAGGCAAGCGGGTCGATCTGGGCACCCCGGGCTCGGGGGAGCGCGTCACCAGCCAGGCTCTGCTCGATGCCATGGGTTGGCAGGCAAGCAGCTTTGCCCCCGTCATCCCGGCCGCAGTCAACAGCCGGCTGGAAGGGCTCTGCGATGGCACTCTGGACGCCGCTTTCGTGGTGGCGGGCCACCCCAATCAGGGCATAGGGGACCTGACCGGTCGCTGCAAGGCGCGTATCATTCCTATCGAAGGGGAGCAGATCGACCGCCTGCTCAAGCACCACCCTTACTATCAGCACAGCCGGATCGGCGCCAACCTCTATCCCGGACAGCCCACCAGCGTCAGTACCTTCGCCGTTACCGCCGAGTTGATCGCACTGGACAGCCTGCCCGAAGCCGAGGTGCGCACAGTGCGGGACGTGCTGACCGCGCGGCTCAAGCAATTTACCCGATTGCACCCGGCACTGACGCCCCTCACCCAGGACTCCATGCTGGCCGCGGCAGACGTACCGCGCCATCCGGGCATGGAAGGCGCCGCTCTGCCACTGCCGTCACTGACACCTGAATCCCTCACGGCCTCTGCGACAGAAGCGTCGGCGGCAACCCCCGCAATGGAAGCGGCCTCGGCTGCGCACGCCAGCAGCGAGGTGACAGCTCCCCCGTCGGCGGCAACGACAACGAAAGCAACCGTGACTATGTCCACCTCGGCGGTAGTCTCTCCTGCAGCGGTTGCCACTGGAGCGACAAGCGACACAAAAGAGGGCTCGCCAAGCGTTACCGGTGCAACGAACGACGCGAGTCAGCCCTTGCCCGCCGCGCCCTCGGCGAGCATCCCCACCCAGTGATCCCGGGGATACCCAAGGCAAAGAGGCCACCCATTCGGGTGGCCTCTTTTTTTGTATCGTTTTATATCCCTTGGCCCGGCACACACAGCGGGAATGAAGGCGATAGATATACCGTTTATTTCAGCCGTTAAACCTTGCCTGTTATCGGTTGTGATCGCGGCCGGACAAGCGACAACGCCCCCGGCTTATCCGAAACCGGTTCAGCGCTCAGCCGTGGGCTGCGGTGGATGGTAGGCATCCGGCCTCTGTATCTCCTCCTCCACCCAGTGCAGCAGCTGCTTGATGGCCCGTGACAACACCTGGTTCTGACGCACCACGTACCCTAAGCTGGTGCCGGGAAAGTCGGTCAATCTGGTCACGGGAGCGGTGAGCTTGAGGCGCGGATGGAGCGAGAAGTCCGGCACTATGGCCACCCCGAATCCCGCCTCGGCCCAGTCGAGCTGGGCATCCACGCTGCCCACTTCCATGATGCGACAAGTAGGCAAACCGAGCAGAGGCAAGGAAGGGTCTATCAGCGCCCGGGTGCGGGTATCGTGACCGAGCAGGATCAGGGTCGGCTCATCGAGGGGATCGCTCTCTCCTGCCTTCGCCCGCGCTTGCCAGCGGGCCAAGCCGTGTCCCAGCGCGCACCAGGTCACTTGCTGCAACTCTGTGTAGAACAGAGGTTCGCTGCGCTTTTGCGCCATCACGAAGCCAAGGTCCGCCTTGCCAGCCTTGACCAGCTCGGCCGCCTGATCCGACGTGGTATTGAACAAGGTGAGGTCGATGCCGGGAAACTCCTGCTTGAAACGCTGGAACGGCTGGATCAGCAGCAAGCGGGAGATGATGTCGCTGGCGGCGATGGCAAGCGTGCCCTGACTCAGCTGATTGAGGGCATTGAGGTCGGATTGGCACAGCAGCAACTCATTGATGGCGCGCTCGGCACTTTGCAACAGGCGCTCCCCCGCCTGGGTCAGCCGGAACGGGCTGCGTTCAATCAGCTTGACCCGGGTAGCCTGCTCCAGATTTTTGAGGTGCAGGCTGACATTGGGCTGGGTCATGTGCAGTTCGGTGGCGGTGTGGCCGAAGTGCTGCAACCGTGCCAGGGTGACGAAGGTTTGCAGCCAGTGAATATCCAGCATGGGGATCCTTTTGTTTTCCACCTATGCGCACCTTATGCCGGCCAGTGCAGCAGCACAGGTGTCTTGCCGATAACGCTGTTGTAATTATATGGTTCTCTTATCGGAATTATAAAGATAATTAATTTTTCTAATCCGCCTTAGCCTCCTAGGATGAACGCCTAACGTCTTAGGAGAAAGAGTCATGTCGTCTATCGTAGTCGTAGGTGCTAACTGGGGTGATGAAGGCAAAGGCCGCATCGTCGATTATCTGGCAGGTCAATCCGCCGCCAGCATCCGTTTTCAGGGCGGCAACAACGCCGGCCACACCGTCGTCAACGACCTGGGCACCTTCAAGCTGCACCAGTTGCCGAGCGGCGTATTCAACCCGGAGTGCCTGGTTGTCCTCGGCCCTGGCATGGTCATCAGCCCGGAGCCATTGACCCGCGAGCTGGCTGAAGTGAAAGCCGCCGGCGTGACCCCTAAACTGGCCATCTCTGATCGCGCTACCTTCTGCCTGCCGATCCATGCGCTGGAAGATACCCTGGAAGAAGTCCGTCTGGGTGATGGCGCCTATGGCTCCACCCGTCAGGGCATTGCACCGGCTTACGGTGATCGGGTCATGAAAAAAGCGATCCTGGTCGGCTGGCTGAAACAGCCTGAAGTACTGGTCGAGCGCATCCAGTTCTTCCTCGACTGGAAACTGCCGCAGCTCAAAGCCCTCTACCCGAGCTTCGAGTTCAGCCAGACCGCCCAGGAAATGGCCGACTGGCTGCTGGAAGTGTCCGCACCCTGGATCGACGCCGTCTGCAACGTCAGCGAGCCGCTCAAGGCCATCCAGGCCCAGAATGGCACCCTGCTGTTCGAAGCCCAGCTTGGCGCCGGCCGTGACCTCATCTACGGCGAATACCCCTGGGTGACCTCTTCCCACGTTTCCGGCGCTTACGCCGGCATCGGTGGCGGCCTGCCAGCCCTGCGCCCCGAGCGCGTGATTGCCGTGGCCAAGGCGTTCAGTACCTCTGTCGGTACCGGCACCCTGATCACCGCCATGGAGAACCAGGAAGAGTTCCGCAAGTTCGCCAACGAGTTCGGTGCCACCACTGGCCGTCCCCGTGACATCGGCTACTTCGACGCCGTTGCTACCAAGCAGGGTCTGGAGATCCAGGCCGCCAACGAGATCGCCCTGACCAAGCTGGACTGCCTCTCCGGCATGCCGGATCTGAAGATCTGCGTGGCCTACGAAGGTGCCAACACCGAGAACCCGATCTGGCCACAGACCGCCGGTCTGAAGCCGGTGTACGAGTCCATGGAAGCCTGGAGCGAAGACATCTCCCACATCCGCAAGTTTGAAGACTTGCCCAAGGCTGCCCAGCACTATGTGCTGCGTATCGAAGCCCTGCTGGGTGTGCCGGTTCCCATGGTCTCCGTCGGCCCGGGCCGCGAGCAGATGATACTGCGCTAAGCCGCCTGCTCTGCTGTCAGCACAATGTCAAAACCGGCCTCCATGAGGCCGGTTTTTTATGGCCGCCACACCACCAGCCGTCTTCTCCCTTGCCGTCTCACCCCACCTTACCAATCTTTTACCTTCCAGATGCAGACCTGCTCACAATCAGCCACCTGAAACCTGATATTGAGCCTTGATGTTGCACCAGGCTGCCCCTCCTTCGCTAGACTGATCCCCTCATCAGGATCCCCCCATGGAGATCCCCTCATCCATAAAGGAGCACCACAATGAAATTACCCCTGCGTTTCACCCTGCTCTCCCTGCTGTGCATGGCGGCCCTGCCCGCCTCTGCCATGACCTTGAAGAGCACGGACATTCAGGAAGGCCAGCTGATGGACAAGGCGTTCAGCTTCAACGGCTTCGGCTGCAAGGGGGAAAACCGCTCGCCCCAGCTGAGCTGGCAGGACCTGCCGGCCGGCACCAGGAGCGTCGCCATCACGGCCTATGATCCCGACGCCCCCACCGGCAGCGGCTGGTGGCACTGGCTGGTGGTGAACCTGCCCGCCAATCAGAGCGAACTGGCCAGCAACGCCTCCGGTAAGCTCAAGCAGGGGCTGGAGCTCGGAACCGACTTCGGCAGCCAGGGCTACGGCGGCCCCTGCCCGCCCGCCGGGCATGGCATGCACCGCTACCAGTTCACCGCCTGGGCTTTGCCTCAGGCTCTCGAGGTCAAGGCAGATACTCCGCCTGCCATGGTAGGCTACATGCTCAATGCCATGGCGCTGGGCAAAGCCACCCTGACCGCCACCTTCGTCACCCCCTAGGAGCCCGCCGGATGAGCCCCCCCTTGCTGCAACTGCATCACTATTTCGGGATCCGCGAGCAGCCCCTGCACAGGGTGCTCATCTATGCGCCGACCCTCATCTGGGTACAGCAGGGCCACAAGCTGCTGTGGTGGCAAGACAGGCGCCTGTCGTTTGACAAGGGGAGCTGGCTGCTGATCCCGGCAGGCCACCAGCTCACCTTCGTCAATCAGCCCGAACAGGGCAAGTTCAGCTCCCATGCCCTGACCCTGCTGGCCCCGCCCCCCGCCGAATGGCTGAGCAGCGCCCCGCCCACCCCGCAGAGGGAGCCGCGCCTTGAGGTGAACCCGGCGCTGGCGTTCTGCTTCGAGCTGGTCTGCTCCATGGCCAGCCGCACGCTGAGCCAGGCCACCCAGATCCAGCTGCTGCACGGCTTCTATGCCGAGCTGCACGCCGCCCATGCACTCGACCTGCTGTTTCCCGCCAGCACAATGACACTCGGGGAGCGGCTGGCCCGCTACCTCGGCGTGGAGCCAGGCGCCGACCATACACTCGAGACCCTGGCCCCACACTTTGCCATGAGCCGCGCCTCCCTGGTGCGCAAGCTGGCCGCCGAGGGGCGCAAGCTGGCCGCCGAGGGGCGCAGCTTTCGCCAGCTGCTGACCCAGGTGCGCATGAGCCACGCTCTCAACCTGTTGCAACAGGGCCTCACTCCGCTGGAGGTGGCCCTCGCCTGCGGTTATGACTCTCCCAGCCGTTTCGCCGCCCGCTTCAAGCAAGAATTCGGCCTGACCCCATATCAATATCTGCGCACCTGTCCCTCTGTTAACGCACAGCGCATGGTGAATAGTGACTAAGACAGCCTCTGGCATATCGCGCAAAGTGGTCACATCCGCCAACTGTGACTGACCCGTACTGTAATACCCGCTGACCGATACAGTTAGCGGGGTCCGCCGCGTCGGGTTAGAGCCGTGCCATTTTTCCGGGAAAAGAAGCGGGCCCAGTACAAGCACCGAAGCTATGCCTTGGGGTTGCTCAGTCGTGAGCAAATGCCCTGTGAATGTCGCGACTCGGGCGGCGGCCTCTTAACGTCAGGGCGGCCTTCTCTGGACAAGCGCGATCGGATGCTTGCCGTCATCACACTTTACCTGGCTTGAAAACGTAACCATTTGAACTGAGTTCACAGATCGGCGTTTTACCTGTCCAAGCCCGCCACTATGCCACCTAGAATGAGCCCCATTGACGGAATCTGGTCCGGTTACCCTTGCTCAAGGAATGGCTTATGCGTCGCTCTCCTCGCTTCTCTCCCCTCTGGCTCGCCCTGCTGGCCGGCCCCCTGTGTTCAGGCCTGGTGCTGGCCTCCCCCGAGGTACATCTCTATGTGGATGGCAAACCTGTGGCCGAGGCGCTGACGCTGGACAAGGGCACCGTCAGCCTGACCCACAAGCTGGACAAGGGCAGCCACCAGATCCGCATCGGCGATGCCGGCAACAGTTGCGGCACCAGCTTCGGTCCGACCGAGGCCAGGCCGCTCCCCTTCGGCACCGCCCAACCCATGGACAAATGCGCCAAGGGGACAAGTTTCACCCTGCGGGTGATGCTGGCCGGGGACTACGAGTTTACCTTCAATCCCGATACCCCCAGCCTCAAGGTGCTGCGGGCCACCAGGAAGAGCGAGTTCAAGCGCCAGCCCCCGGCAGAGCCCTGTATCGCCTGGGATGGCGGCCCTGTGACGGTGTCGCTGAAGGGAGTCTGGCCTGACGGCACCCGGCTGCGGGATGCCTACTCAAAACAGGAGGCCGTGGTCAAACAGGGCAAGCTGACCCTGACCCCGAGCAAGGAGAGCGGCGGCCTGCTGCTGCTCGAACCGGTCAAGGCAGCCAAGCAAGCTCCTTTCAGCTGGGATCAGGCGAGCGTCTATTTCTTGCTGACCGATCGCTTCCACAACGGCGATCCTGCCAACGACCACAGTTTCGGCCGTCAGAAGGATGGTCAGGACGAGGTCGCCACCTGGCACGGCGGCGATTTCAAAGGGCTGACCGAGAAGCTCGACTACATCAAGAGCCTCGGCATGAACGCCATCTGGATCACTCCCATGGTGGAGCAGGTACACGGCTTTATCGGCGGCGGCGAGCAGGGCAACTTCCCCTTCTACGCCTACCACGGCTACTGGGCACTGGATTTCACCAAGATCGATCCCAACTACGGCGACGAGGAGAGCCTGAAGACCCTGGTGGACGAGGCCCACAAGCGCGGCATGCGGATCATCCTGGACGTGGTGATGAACCACGCAGGCTACGCCACCCTGGCGGATCTGCAGGATCTGGGGCTCACAGATCTGACCCAGAACACAGCCAAACTGCCGACCACCTGGAACCAGTGGCGCCCGAGTGGCGGCCTCAACTGGCATGGCTACAACCAGTTTATCGACTATCAGTCCCCACATTGGGACAAATGGTGGAGCGGTGACTGGGTACGCGCCGGTCTGCTCGGCTACCCGCAAACGGGCACCGACGACGTCACCGGTTCGGTGGCGGGGCTGCCGGACTTCCTCACCGAGTCCACCAAACCGGTAGGTCTGCCGCCACTGCTGGCAGCGAAAAAAGACACCAAGGCCAAGGCGCTGCCCAATGCCACTGTGAGCGACTACCTGATCGCCTGGCACACCGACTGGGTGCGCCGCTTTGGCATCGACGGTTTTCGGGCCGACACCGTCAAGCACCTGGAACCCGCAGTGTGGGCCAAGCTCAAGCAGGCGGGCACTACGGCGCTCAAGGAGTGGAAGGCCGCCAACCCGGACAAGGCGCTCGATGCTCTCCCCTTCTACATGGTGGGCGAGGTGTGGGATCACGGGGTCGCCAAGGATTTCTGGTACCAGAATGGCTTCGATTCGCTAATCAACTTCGACTATCAACGGGAGTTCGCCCTGCCCCAGGCCCAGTGCATGGCAGGCAGCGATCCCACCTATACCAGCTACGCCAGCCGCATCAATCAGGATCCCGAGTTCAACGTGCTGAGCTACATCAGCTCCCACGACACCAAGCTGTTCTTTGGCGACTATCAGGACGTGCCGCTACAACGCAGAGTTGCCAACAGCTTCATGCTGTTGCCGGGCGGCATCCAGCTCTACTACGGCGACGAGTCCGGCCGGGGTCTGGCCAAGGATGGCGGCGTGTTCGATCAGAGTGTTCGCTCGGACATGAACTGGCAGGAGATCGGGAGCGGCGAGAAGGCCGAGCTGGTCAAGCACTGGCAGCGACTCGGCCAGTTCCGCGCCGCCCATCCGGCCATAGCCGCTGGCAGCCACAAGAAGCTGTCGGATGCTCCCTACAGCTTCGTGAGGGAGAAGGGGGAGGACAAGGTGGTGGTGGTGTTCGCAGGGCGGCAGCCGTAGACCCTCCCACCCATCAGCAGAGAGGGGAGCCAATGGCTCCCCTCTTCAATGTCAGTCACCGACCAGTTCAACAGGGCCGTCTTACGCCGGCTGACGGGCAGCCACAGGCCACTGCAACCGTACCTTGACCAGCAGCGCCTGCCACAAAGGCCAGGCCAGCAAGGCCTGCTGATAGACACCGGCCTGACCGGGCAACTGGATGCCATAGCTGGCCAGCCGATAGGCCATCACCCCATAGAAGGCATCTATGATGCCCTCTTCACCGAAATAGAATGGCCCCCTCGCTTGGGACCAGATGGTCTGCAGGCGAGCCAGCTCGCCGATGGCCTCCACCGGCGGCTCGCTGCGGGTCGGCGCCCCCAGAAAGAAGGGCAGCTGACTGCGGATCTGGCCAAAGCCCGAGTGCATTTCCGCGCACAGACTGCGGGCCAGCGCCCGCTCGGCCCGGGAAGCGGGATAGAGCTGGCGGTCTGGGCAGAGCTCGTACAGGTATTCGGCAATGGCCAGCGAGTCGTGTACCCGCACGCCATCGTGATCCAGCCAGGGCACCAGGCCGGCAGGCGCCAACCGCTTGAGCCGCGCCAACGCCTTGGCATCTTCCAGATCAAACACCTGCTCCTGCCACTCCAGCCCGCTCATGGCGAGCACCAGTGCCGCCCGCATTGCCCAGGTGGAGCCCGTGCCCACCGTCAATACCAAGGATCCCATCTCTTGCCTCCTGCATGGGTTGCTCGTGACCATCCCATCTGCCCCAATGGCACGACATCCGACGGTCGCTTCACATTTGCACGCCTGCGGGTTTGACCCCCCAGGAGAGCGATGCTAGTTTGATTTTCCAAAACAATCAGTTAGCAACAATGTGAGCAATGGACAGCCAATTTACCATCGTCATCGCAGATGACCACCCCCTGTTTCGGGGCGCCCTCTATCAAGCTGTGCACATGGCCATAAAGGATGCCCAGCTGCTGGAGGCCGACTCCATCAACAGCCTGACCAGCCTGCTGGGGGAACACCCTGAGGTAGACCTGTTGCTGCTCGATCTCAAGATGCCTGGCGCCAATGGCTTCTCCGGCCTCGCCCACCTGCGCGGCCAGTATCCCGACCTGCCCATTGTCGTGGTCTCCGCCTCGGAAGATGCCGCCATCATCCAGCAGGTACTGCGGCTCGGCGCGCTGGGTTTCATCCCCAAGTCGGTCCCCATGAAAGAGCTGGTCAACGCCCTCAATACGGTGATCGGGGGAGATAACTGGGTGCCAGCCGGCATATCCCTGCATCCCGAATCCGAAGACGGCCCCGATTTCGCCAGCAAGCTCGCCAGCCTCACCCCCCAGCAGTACAAGGTGCTGGTAATGCTGCGCGACGGCAGCCTGAACAAGCAGATCGCCTGGGAACTCAATGTCTCCGAAGCCACCATCAAGGCCCATATCACGGCTGTTTTTCGCAAACTCGGCGTCAAGAATCGCACCCAGGCGGTCATCGCCTTGCAGCAGATGGATATCAAGGAAGACTGACCCCCCTGCCACCATCAAGGTCCATATCACTCCCGCCTTTCGCAAGCCCAGCGTCAAGAACCGCACCCAGGCGGTCATCGCCTTGCAGCAGATGGATATCAAGGACGACTGACCCCCTTGTCACCATCAAGGCCCATATCACGGCTGTTTTTCGCAAACTCGGCGTCAAGAATCGCACCCGGGCGGTCATCGCCTTGCAGCAGATGGATATCAAGGACGACTGAACCCGCTCATCTCGTCTTGCATGAGGATCCGCCGCTCGACAAATAGCACGGTCGTACTTTATGCTGCAGGACCAACGAGGAGAGTGCGATGAGCAAGGGCCGTCTGACCCGCGACAACATTTTGCAGACTGCATTCGAGCAGGCGAGCCAGCAAGGGCTGGAGAGCCTGACCATAGGCTCGCTGGCCTGTGCGTGCGAGATGTCCAAGAGCGGTCTCTTTGCCCACTTTCAATCCCGCGACAACCTGCAGATCGCCGTGCTGGAACACGCTGCCGAAGTGTTCAGGGAGCGGGTGATCCAGCCCGTGCGCCAGCAACAACACCAGAGCCAGCGCGAAAAACTTGTCGCCCTGCTCCAGGCCTGGCTGGCCTGGAATCAGTGTTTCGCCGGTCGCTGCATGTTCCTCGACGCCTGGACCTCGGCCCAGGAGGGTGACGTGCAACAGGCAGCGCGCCAGCTGGTGCGTTTCTGGCTCGACTACCTGGCCCGCCAGGTAGTGCAGGGTCAGGCGCAGGGGGAGTGGCGCCAGGATCTGGAACCCTGGCGCGCCGTCTATCGGCTATACGGCCTCTATCTGGCAGATCAGGTGTTCAATGCGCTGGACTTGTGTCAGGATCCCGCTCGCCACTTCTGGCCCGAAGTGGATGATCTGCTGACGAGCTGGCAATGATTTCTCGAATGACTTTTTAAAAACCCACAAAAAAGCACGACCGTTCGCACACAAAACAGACAGGACCATCATGAGCAGCAAGATCTACTTCAACACCCGCCGCTTCAGCCCGAGCAAATGGCTGCTGGGGCTTGGCACCCGGTTGCATCACAGACTCGCCCCCGCTCACGCCAGGCGCACTGCCAGCAAGCTGCTGCTCACCCCCCAGCGCAATCAGCGGGATGAGGCGGCGCCTGCGGGCCTGGTGAAGCAAGCCGTGCACACCAGCGAAGGGATATTGATGAGCTATCGGCTCGGCCAGGGGCCGGTCTGGCTGTTGATGCACGGCTGGTCCGGCAGTGCCAGCCAGTTTTATCCGCTGATGAGCCATATCGCCGCCCAGGGCTTCACCGCCATCGCCTATGACCATCCGGCCCATGGCCATAGCGCCGGTCATACCGGTCACCTGCCCCGCTTCGTGCGCGCCTTTGACGAGCTGGTGGCCGAACAGGTCGCCAAATTCGGTCCCCTCAGTGGCGTCATCGCCCACAGCATGGGAGGTGCCGTCACCCTCTCCAGTCGCCAACAACCCCTCGACCAGTTGCCGCTGCTGCTTGTTTCGCCCGTGCTCGACTATGTGCCCCAGCTCTACGGCATGGTGGCCCGCTCCGGCTATTCCATCCGCCTGTTCGATGCGGTAGTGAAAGAGATTGAGCAGGAGTACCAGCATCCCCTCAGCACGGTCGACCCGCTGGGGCGTCTCGCCAGCCGCAGCGGCGCCGCCATCATAGTGCACGACGAGGAAGACAGGTTTGCCCCCTACGGCGACTCCCAACGAGCAACCCTGGATGGCCGTACCCGACTGGTCAGCACCCGTGGGTTGGGTCACGGCCGAATCCTTGCCAGTGCCCCCCTCTTTGCCGCCTTCGATAACCTGGCAGGCTCCCATTCACCGGTATAGCCGCAGTTGAAACCAGCCTGCTGAAAAAATGGTACACAGACCTGTTTTTATATTCGATACAGCGCCTTATAGTTAAATTGCTCGGTGGCAACACCTTCAGTGGCAACCATAAGGCGCAGTATCATGGCCAGACCCAACACAGCTCTTCTCTTGACCGGTGGCGGTGCTCGCGCGGCCTATCAGGTCGGTGCCCTCAAGGCCATCGCCGAGTTTTATCCTCGCAATCTCGGCATTCCGTTTCCCATACTGTGTGGCACCTCGGCCGGTGCCATCAATGTCACGGCGCTGGCCTGCTATGCCTCCTGTTTCCACTTGGGGGTACGCAAGCTGGAGTGGGTCTGGCGCCGCTTCGAAACCCACCATATCTTCGACTTTCATCCCGGCAGATTGCTGTGGCGGCTGTTGTATGAAGGCTCTGCCGGGCTTATCAATCCTCACACCAATCACGCCTTTCACCTGTTTGACAACGCCCCCCTGCGCCGTCTGCTGGATCAGCTCATCGACTATCACCGCATCGACGACAACATCCTCTATGGCAGCCTGGAGGCGCTGGCCATCACAGCGTCGGACTATGATGACGGCCTCTCAACCACCTTTTTTCAGGGACGGGCCGACCATCTGCCGTGGGAGCGAGCCAGACGGCGTGGGGTGCGCACCCTGCTCACCTCGGATCACCTGCTGGCCTCCTCGGCGTTGCCGTTTGTCTTTCCGGCGACCCATATTGGCGACAAGTTTTACGGCGATGGTTCCATTCACCAGTTGAGCCCATTAAGCCCAGCCATCCATCTGGGGGCGGAGCGGATCCTGCTGATTGCGCTGGATCCACCTGTCCACTCGGCCCCCACCTTTCGCCATGGCCACCTGACCAGCTCCAACATCGCGAGCCACCTGCTCGATACCGTCTTTACCGATACCCTGAATTCGGATCTGGAGCGGCTATGGCGTATCAATCAGACCCTGGATCTCATACCCGAGCGGGAGCGCAGACGCCTGAAACTCAAACGGGTGGAAACCTGCGTGCTGAAACCGAGCCAGGATCTCGACACCATAGCGCTGGCCTATCTGCGCAAACTGCCTGTACACCTGCGCCGCCTGTTGCGGGTGCTGGGAGTGTCGGGGGACGAGACCAGCAGCCTGGCCAGCTTTCTGATGTTCTATCCCGGCTACTGCCAGCAACTGATCAAGCTGGGTTACCGGGACACCCTCAACGAGCGGGCGCGGGTCGAACAGTTTCTGGGGATTGAAGAAGTGATGCGGGAAGAGGCGTAAATCAGCTTGTCGGCCTTGTGCAGCGCAAGGCCTAACGCCCCTCCAGCAACTTTTGTTCTGCCTGCTCCATCGCTACCGCATTGCCAAACAGCACCAGCCTGTCCCCTGCCGCCAGCCGCAATTCGGGCCTGGGCTCCAGGCTCTGTTCACCGCGTTGCACCTCTTTTATTCGCACAGTGTCAAGCGCCAGCGCCTGGACCGTCTGCCCCACGGCCCAGGCCTGATCGTGCAACAGCACGGGATGCAGACGCTCGAGCAACTGATCCGTCTCCAGATTGCTGGCACTCTGGTCCCCCCAGTAGAAGCCGTGCAAAAAGCGATACTGGCTGCTGCGTTCCAACTCCATGCGCCGGATCACCCGGCCGATAGGGATGTCGCAATTGAGCAGTAGATGAGAAACCAGCATCAGGGCCCCTTCCTGGGATTCCGGGATCACCTCATGCGCCCCTGCCTGCTTGAAGGCCTCCAGAAAGCTGTCGTCCCGAGTCCGTACCAGTACCCTGACCTGCCCCGCCAGCTCCTTTATCAGCGCCAGCATGGCCTCGACCCGCTTGCGATCGTCGAAGGTGATGATCACCAGGCGAGCCCGCAGCAGGCCGGCCGCCAGCAGGATATCGCGCCGGCTGGCATCGCCAAATGCCACCTGCTCCCCCGCCGTCTTGGCTTCGCCCACCCGCTCGGGATCGAGATCCAGCGCGAGGAAGGGAATGTCTTCCAGCTTGAGAAAACGGGCGCATGTCTGCCCGGCACGGCCAAAACCGGCGATGATGACGTGTTGATGTTTGCTCAGCCCCGACTGCGCCACCTCGGAGCGGGTAAGCAGGGCCGAGTCGGTGAGCGAGCGCGCCAGACCGTGCGCCTTTTGCACCAGCCAGGGGGTCATGGCGATGGAGATCACCCCTATGCCGATGAGCAGGGAGACCAGCTGATGGTCGAGCAGTGCGTGGTGGTTGGCCAGCGCCAGCAACACGAAGCCGAACTCACCGACCTGGCTCAGCATGATCCCCGCCGCCATGGCATCCCGCTTGCGCTCTCCCATCAGGCGGCCCGCCAGCAGTACCAGCAGGGATTTGATCAAGATGAGGCCAAATACGCAGAGGATCACCTGCCACCAGGCCAGCGCCACCAGTTGCCAATCCATGGTCATGCCGATGGTGATGAAGAAGAGTCCCATCAACACATCCCGAAACGGCCTTATGTCCACCTCCAGCTGATGGCGATAGTGAGACTCGCCCAGCATCATGCCCGCCAGGAAAGCCCCAAGCGCCATCGACAACCCCAGCGAATGGGTCATGAAAGCCGCCAGCAAGGCCACCAGCAGGGCACTGAGCACGAAAAGTTCATCGGAGCGGGCCCGCGCCACCTCGTGAAACAGCAGGGGCAGCAGCCACTTGCCGACGGCAAGCAGGCTGAACAGGGCAAACAGGCCTTTGAGGGTGGCCAAGGCGATCTCCGCCAGCAGGGCACTGCCCTGGATCTCGGGTCTGGCCAGTATGGGGATCATCACCAGCAGCGGCACCACCGCCAGATCCTGAAACAGCAGCACGCTGACCCCGAGTTGAGCACGGCGGGTATGCAGCTGTTTTTGCTCTCCCAACTGCTTGATCACCACGGCGGTGGAAGAGAGCGCCAGGGTGCCCGACACCACCAGCGCCTGGGGCAGGCTCAGCCCCCACCACCAGCCAAGCCAGAAGAACAGCAGGGAGGTGAACAGCACTTGCAGACCACCGACCCCCACGACCAGCATCCGCATGGCGATCAGACGCGGCAACGAGAACTCCAGCCCCAGTGAGAACATCAGAAAGACGATGCCAAGCTCGGCGATGGTCTGCATGTTCGCCTGCTCGGAGAGAACGGCGGCGCCATGGGGGCCCAGCAGAACCCCGGCGACCAGGTAAGCGAGGATCACCGGCTGGCCGAGGCGCCGGAAAATCGCCACCAGCAAGACGGCGGCAAACAGCAGGATCAACACATCTGCGTACAAATTTTCCCTCCCTTTTTATCCACTTAAGCCTAGTCAGCCGCCCTTGCTCACATTGAACATATTTTAGGCACAGGGATTGCAGGGAAGTGGCAGGTAGTAGGATGTATGAGGGCTGTACCGTGGAAAACACATCGTCATTGAATGGTTTGGGGCATGGCATCGAGTTGTGGGTTCGGCAGATGGAGCGGCTCACGCCGCTGGCAAGTCAGGATCGCAACCAGTTGCTCGAGCTGTTGCTGGCACAGTCGGATCTCGACAGCCTGCTGGCAACCTTTGCCGATCGTGCGGCAAGAGTTGTCCGTATACATAGCCTCTATTTTGACAACCCCCAGCCACAGAGGCTGATCCAGCAGCCGCCCCAGGCCAGCCTGACGCTCCACAGCTACCCGTTTGAACTACGCGGCCAGCACGGTCAGCTGTTCGGCCAGTTGCACTACACCCTGGAACACATACTGAGCGGCAGCCAGCAGCGGATCCTGCAGCAGTACCATCAGCTGCTCTGCCAGCCGCTGCCACTCTACCTGCGGCTGGCGCAGCTGGAGCAGCAAGTACGACTCGATCACCTGACAGGGCTCGGCAACCGCTCCTATTTCGACGAGGCCATAGGTCGCGCCGTGGAGCAGCACAGCCGGGAATCCCACGGTCTGGTGCTGGTGCTGCTGGATCTCGATCACTTCAAGCAGATCAACGACACCTGGGGTCACCCGGTCGGCGATCTGGTGCTGAGCCGCTTTGCCCATCTGCTCCAGAGCTGCATCCGCAGCACGGATCAGGCCTTTCGCCTCGGTGGTGACGAATTTGCGCTGCTGCTGCAACCCGCCGAGCCCGAGGCCTGGCGCCCGGTCTGGCTGCGGCTGCAGCACATGCTGCTGACCCACAAGGAACTCAGCACCTTCTCGGTCGGTTGCAGTCTGGGGGCGGCCAGCTGGCAATCAGGGGTCGCAGTCCAGAGCCTGTATGAGGCGGCCGATGCTCACCTCTATGCCCGCAAGAAAGCCGGTAAAGCGGGTCTGCTGGACTGAGTACCACAGCGCCAGGATCGTAAAAAGGCCCGCCAGGCTAGCGGCATGGCGGGCCTGAGCTCACTGCGGGATGCAGCTGTCGGCCGCTGGCAGCCACTGCCATCCCATCCCCGCTTCTTGCGTCATAAATCCGTCACAGATAAAGAGTCCGGCTACTGCCGCCACCTGCTCGCCATAGTAGAGGATGGGAATACGGCCCCGCAGCCAGGAAGGTACCCCATACTCTTGCAGCAGCTTCTTGAAACGGCGGCTGCCGCTGCGCCCCACAGGTTTGAGCATGACACCGGGCGTCACCTGAAAACGCACCGACAAAGGCTCCCCCATCCCTGGCAACCTCAGCCCCTCCCCGTCCGGCCTGGCCGACACTTGCACCCGCCCCAGCCCATCGGGCAGGATCATGGACTCGCCGATAGTGACAGCCAGTTGTTCGTGACGGGGCGTCAACCCGGGCCGAACCAGATGCAGCCGCCCCTGAAAACGGCGGCAATCGAGGTTTTTCAGGCTGAACTGAGGGTTGGCATCCTCCCGCGCCAGCGCCACCTCCTGCCACAGCAGAGCGAGCTGATCCCGGGAGGGCATCTCACCCCCCAGGCGGCGGATCCAGTAACGCAGCAAGTTGTTGCGCCGGGTGGGCGACAGGGTGAGCAGGGGCACAATCTGCAGCGATGAAGCCGGTAATGATGAAACGTGCAGCGCCTCCCCCCCACAGGCCAGCTGCCAGTCTTCTTCGGCCAGCTCCTCCAATAACGCCTCCTGCTCGGCGCACAGCGCCATGCTGCGGGCGGCGGTACGAGCCATGGCCGGCCAGCGCACCTTGAGCTGGGGGATCAACTGCTGACGCAGAAAATTGCGGTCATAGCTCACGTCCTGATTGCTCTCATCCTCCACCCAGCCGAAGGGGAGGGTCGCCGCCACCTCGGCCAATTCGGCGCGGCTGAACTCAAGCAGGGGGCGCAACAAGAGGCCACCGGCAAAGGGCTGACTCGGCAAGATCCCCGCCAGACCGCGCAGACCGGCACCTCGCTTGAGGGCCAGCAGCAAGGTTTCCAGCTGATCGTCCTGATGATGAGCGGTGAGCAGCCACTCCCCTTTTTCCTGTCTGGCGGCCAGCCGCTGATAACGGGCATCCCGCGCCTGTGCCTCCAGACTCTCGCCATTGCCACGCACCAGCTGCACCCGCTCCACCATGAGCGGCACCGCCAGTTGCTGACACACGGCTTCGCAGTGCGCGACCCACGCATCGGCGTGGGGGCTGAGGCCGTGGTGGACGTGCAGGGCGCGCAGCGCAAGCCCATGCTCGCGGGCAAACTGCGCCGCCAACGCCAGCAACACTGTGGAATCGAGCCCGCCACTGAAGGCTACCAACAAGCCCCGGGAACCTTCCGGCTCTGGCAGGGTCTGACAAAAACGAGAATAAATACGAGAAATCATAGGCTTCCCCAAAACGACCTGGCCGATCTTAGCAGAGTCGGGCTTATCAAGCTGTAACCCGACTGCTAGAGTGATGTGCGCCCTGCGTGGGCAAGGAAGCTGAATAACCCGAATTGGAATCCAACAGAATGAACAACAAGAAAAGCATACTGGCCGGCCTCATTGGGTTGGCCCTGTTAGCCGGTTGCAGTCAGGCGCCGGACACGGCAGACAAGCACTCGGGCCTGGCACTGGCCAACATGGATACCCGGGTCAAACCCGGTGATGACTTCTTCCGCTACGTGAACGGTCACTGGCTGGCCACCGCCAAGATCCCGGATGACAGGCCCGCCGATGGTGCCTTCTATATGCTCAGGGACAAATCCCTGGCGGATGTGCGAGTGCTGGTGGAAGGGCTTGATGCCAAGGCCCCCGCCGATACCCAGGCCCGGCAGATCCGCGATCTCTACACCAGCTATCTGGATCAGGCTGGTCGGGATGCCAAGGGCACCACACCGCTGCTGCCCCTGCTCGGCGAAATCGATCAGATCCGCGATCAGAACGGACTGGCTCGCGCCTTCGCCCGCTCGGGCCAGCTGGGGGGCGGCGCCCCGTTCGGCTTCTGGATCGGTGCCGATGCCAAGGCACCGGACAGCCATGCCGTCTATCTCTATCAGTCCGGGCTTAGCCTGCCGGACAGGGATTACTACCTCAAAACCGACGCCAGCAGCCAGGCCCTGCGCCAGAAATACGAGCAGCACATAGCCGGTATGCTGACACGCTTTGGCGAAGTGGATGCGAGCGCAAAGGCCAAGCGTATCCTGGCCCTTGAGACCAAACTCGCCCAGATCCAGTGGGACAACGTAACCCTGCGGGACAGGGAGAAGAACTACAACAAGGGCTACCTCGGCGAGCTCAAGCGTCTCGCACCCCATATCGACTGGAACGGCTACCTTGGCCAGGCCGGTCTCGCCGGTCAGCAGAGCCTGATCATCGGCCAGCCCAGCTATCTCGCTGCCCTCGACGGCCTGATGCAGCAGATTCCCATCGGTGATTGGCAGGCTTACCTCAAGTGGCAGCTCATCACGGATTATGCCCCCTATCTCGACAGCCAGACCGACGCCCAGAATTTCGCCTTCTTCGGCACCACCTTGAGCGGCACCCCCAAGCAACGCGCCCCCTGGGAACGCGCCCTCGGCATACTGGACGATCACCTTGGGGAAGCGGTGGGCAAGCTCTATGTGGAGCGCTATTTCCCGCCCCAGGCCAAGGCCCGCATGGAGCAATTGGTGGAAAACCTGCGCACAGCCTACGGCCAGAGCATTCAGGAGCTGGACTGGATGTCACCGGCCACCAAGACCCAGGCACTGGAAAAACTTGCCAAGTTCAGGCCCAAAATAGGCTATCCGGACAAATGGAAGGATTACAGCGCCATCGAGATCCGCGCCGATGATCTGGTAGGCAACCTGCAACGGGCTCGCGCCTTTGAATATGCCGACAGCCTGGCACGCCTGGGCAAGCCGGTGGACAGGGACGAGTGGCACATGTCGCCGCAGACGGTGAATGCCTACTACAACCCGAGCAACAACGAGATCGTCTTCCCGGCCGCCATATTGCAGCCTCCCTTCTTCGACATGCAGGCCGATGATGCCGTCAACTACGGTGCCATCGGCGGCGTCATTGGCCATGAAATGGGTCACGGTTTCGATGATCAGGGGGCCAAATCCGACGGTGATGGCGTGATGCGCGACTGGTGGACGCCGGCCGACCTCAAGGAGTTTCGCTTTCGTACCAGCCGACTGGTTGCCCAATACAACCGCTTCGAGCCCATCAATGGCCAGTTCGTCAACGGCCAGTTCACCCTGGGGGAGAACATTGGCGATCTGGGCGGTCTCACCATAGCCCACAAGGCCTATCTGCTGTCACTCAAGGGCGAGGAAGCCCCCGTGCTGGACGGCTTCACAGGCGAACAGCGCTTCTTCCTCGGCTGGGCCCAGGTGTGGAAAGGCATGTACCGCCCCGAGCTGATGCAGATGCTGCTCTCCTCGGATCCGCACTCCCCGCCGGAGTACAGGGTCAACGGCGTGGTGCCGAACATCCCCGCCTTCTACGAGGCATTCAACATCAAGCCGGGGGACAAGCTCTATCTGGACCCCGCCAAACGGGTCAAGATCTGGTAACGGACGCCCTGTTCGAAGAGCCGGGACAGGCATCACCTGAACCCAACTCACATATCAACATCCGTGACGGGCAGGAGATACCCGCCCGTCACCACAGTCACAAGGATCACATCCATGAAAGCCTTGCTCATGACACTCGGTCTGCTCACCCTGCCACTGGCTGGTCAGGCGGCAGAAGAGTTCTTCAAACAGCTGACGCTGCCCACCGGTCAGGTGCTTGCCATCAGCGAGGGGCGCGGTGAGCCCGCCTCCATCGGCAGCTACGACGTGCGTCTCTATTCCGGTGCCAACCCCCAGTTTCCCCTCGATCAGTTCATCGATGGCAAGGTACTGGCGCGAGATGGCAGCATCAAGGAGCTGAAGTTGCAGGATCTCAACGGCGACAAGCAGCCCGAGCTCATCGTCATCATCGAAAGCGCCGGCAGCGGCAGCTATCGCAGTGCCGACGCCTTTACCATCAATGCGCAGGAGGGGCTGGAGATCTTCAACCACGTAGAAGGGCTGGCCCCCGACGAGGATGTGATCCAGGCGCTCAAGACCCCCCGCGATTAACCCACTACTCTCATACAGCCAAGGCCCCGCAATGCGGGGCTTTGACTTTGCTGGTGCAGCCGATAATGCCACTGCCGCCTTGTACCCGGACCCGCCTCACCACGGGAGAAAGAGACAGGGGCCCCCGATGGACGGCTATTTTTTCTGTGCTTATAATCGGCGCACCTTGTCATCACAAAAAATAAGGAGGTAAAAAATGGTTATCCAAGCGTGTCCGATGTTCTCGGCTCGCCTGTTCGGCACATTCCAGTGCTCTTGCCTGCATACCATCGCGCTGCGATAGCGGGTTCGAGCAAAGCCGACTCCCTTCCAAACCGAGACCTTTCTCGACTCTGCCGTTGTCGCCAGCGCTCCTGATGACAGGGATTTTCGATCCCGTGATTTTAGAGAGCAAGAGCATGACAACCCTGATGAGTACCCATTCCCTGCACATGACGGCAGAACACCTTCCCCTGTTTGACAGCGTCGACCTCAGCATCCGCAGCGGTGATCGCATCGGCCTTATCGGTACCAATGGCAGCGGCAAGAGCACACTGCTCGCCCTGCTGGCCGGTCAGCTCGATCCCCATGACGGACGCGTGCATCACGCAGCGGCTTGCCGTTGTGAATTCGTGGCGCAACATCTGCCCGCACGCCTGCAGGCGCTCACCGCCCGCGCCGTACTGCTCGATGCAGTGGACGGGGATCCCGCGCTCGACTGGCAGGTGGACAAGATGCTGACCGAGCTGCAGCTTGAAGCACAGGGCGCGTTACCGGTCAGCGCCCTGAGCGGCGGCCAGCACACCCGATTGCAGATAGGCCGCGCCCTGCTGCGCCAGCCCAATCTGTTGCTGCTCGATGAGCCCAGCAACCACCTGGACTTGCCCGCCCTGCTCTGGCTGGAGCGCTTCCTGCTGGGCTGGCGCGGCGCTTTCGTGCTGGTGTCCCACGATGGCCGCCTGCTCGACCGGGTCACCCGCGAGACCCTGATCCTGCGGGATCGACGTCTCTATCGCTTCGCCCTGCCTTGCAGCCAGGCCAGGGCGGCCCAGGCCGAAGAGGACGAACAAGCCCGTTTGCGCCGGGCCGACGAGCAAAAAGAGATCGACCGCCTGAGCGCCAGCAGCAAACGCCTCGCCATCTGGGGGCGGGAGCATGACAACGAGAAGCTGGTGCGTCAGGCCAAATCCATGGAGAAACGGATTGCCAAGATGCAGGAGGAGCAGAGCGTTGTCGGTGCCGGCGCCTCCTGGCGCCTCGAACTGCACGGGCAGGCACTGCCCGCCGATGCCCTGCTGCGGCTGGACGCCCTCGACGTGCGCCCCGCTCCCGGCTTGCCTCCCCTGCTGCGGGCCGAGGATCTCGGGCTGCGAGCCGGAGACAGGGTTGCCCTGCTCGGTGCCAATGGCACCGGCAAGTCCTCCCTGCTGCGTCAGTGCTGGCACGATCTGCACGCTCAACTACCGGGTGAAGGCTGGCACCGCCACCCCGGCGCCAGCATCGCCTACTACGATCAGTCCCTGCAGCAGCTCGATGACGCTGCAACGCTGACCGATGCCCTCTATCCTCTGGCCCCCCTGCCCGAGGTGACGCTGCGCCAGGCCTTGATCCGTGCAGGTTTCCCCTACTCCCGTCACGGGCAACGCGTGCATAGCCTGAGCGGTGGTGAGCGGGCCAGGCTGCTGTTTCTCGCCCTGTCGCTGGCGAGCCACCATCTGCTCTGGCTGGATGAACCCACCAACCATCTGGATCTGGAAGGAAAAGAAGATCTGGCCGAGGCGCTGTCGCGTTTTGCCGGTGGCGTGCTGCTGATCTCCCACGACCGGGATCTGATCGAGCGCAGTTGCAACCGGTTCTGGGTGATCAGGGAAGGCCGGATTGTCGAAGCCCACAGTGCCGAGCGGGCCTATGCCGAGTTGCTCTGTGATGAACCCATGGACCTTTCAATCAGCCCCGCCACCACTGGCAGTCCGCAGGAGCAAGCCACTGTGGAGGATGACGAAGAGGCGTTGCTGGCACGCTGGTACGAGCTGGATGCCCTGCTCGCCGCCGACCTCGCCCGCAAGCCCAGGCATCAGACACCCAGGCTGCAACAACAGTGGCGCGACGAGTTGCAGCAGCTGGCCGGTTTGCTTGGCCTCCCAGCGAACTGACGCCAGCAGTCACACCTTCACACAACTGTCTTTCCCAATCAGGCGGCCTGCCAACACAGGCCGCACAGGAGAAGAGCATGAATTCACGACAAGGGGGCGAACTGCGGCTCGACCCTATCACGACTGCCGATCTGCCCCACATCTATCGCGGCCTGTCGGATCCAGAGGTTATTGCCCACTACGGCATCAGTTACGATAGCCTGACAGCCTGTGAGGCCCAGATGGCCTGGTACGCCGACCTGGTGCGTCAGGGCACTGGCGGCTGGTTTCTGATCCGCAGTCAGCCCACCGACCTCCCCATGGGGGCCATCGGCTACAACGATGCCGATCCGCAGCACAGGAAGGCCGAGCTAGGTTATTGGCTCTATCCCGAGTACTGGGGAAAAGGGGTAATGGGCAGGGCCCTGCCCCTTTTTCTGACCCACTTCTATGGCACCACTACGCTGCACCGGCTGCAGGCCCTGGTGGAGGAGCCCAATGTCGCCTCCGCCCGCGTCCTGCTCGGCGCCGGATTTCGCTACGAGGGGACGGCGCGGGAGTGCGAATGGAAGGGGGATCAGTTTATCTCCCTGCAACACTACGCTCTGCTACGCAGCGACCAGCCAAGCGCCCGGTAACCAACACCCCTGATAGACAAAGAACCCCGCACTGCGGGGCCCTTTGTCGGGCTGGTTACTTGATGGCGCAGATATTCTCCGTGGCCCGGGTGCGGCGCAGATAGCGGCGCCACAGGGAGAAGAGACCGTAACCTGCACTCAGCAATACGGCATAAAACACCTGGGAGGCGAGCGCCACCAGCACGGCAAGGCAGAGCAAGACACTCAATCCCGCCAGCCCCTTGCCCATGCCGCCGAGCAGACGCCAGCCTGCCGCCATGCAGAGCAGGTAGACCAGCACGAAGTTGCCGTTGGCGTAGCGGATAAGCTCATCCAGCGGCAGCCGCAGCCAGAGGATCAAGGTGATGGAGACAAGGCAGATGGCGAGCACCCAGCACAGGGCATTGAGCGGCGCTCCCCTGGCCGAGAGACGAGCCAGCGAGGTGGGCAGCTTGCCCTCCCGCGCCATGCTCCAGATAAGGCGCGCAAACCCCTGCAGATAGATGTTGATGCTGGCAAAACAGGAGAGATAACCCAGGATTGCCACCAGCCACTTGGCGGTAGGGCCGAACAGCAGCGAGAGCAGGGCCGGAATGGCGGTGGCGTTTTTTGCCTCGTCGCCATAGAGCCCATATTTGAGCACCACCAGCGAGTGGACCCAATAAATAAGCCCCGCCAGCAACACGCCGCCAAGCAGTGCCAACGGGTAGTCCCGCTCAGGTCGCTTGAACTCCTCCCCCATGTGGGCGAAGGCTTCCAGCCCCACGAAGCACCAGAACATTACCGCCAGCGCCGTGCCCATGGCGGGCCATTCGCTTGCGCTCGGCAACGGCTGGGCCCCGTCGCGCCAGCTGAGATCCCCCTTGAACCAAATAAGCAGGGTCAGCCCCAATATGGCCAGGGCGATCAGCAGTTGCAGGTTGCCGGAGGATCGTGCCCCGCGCAAACCCAGCAGAAACACCCCGAGCAGGGTCAGCAGCTGTATGCCCCACAGGGTCCACTCCTCCATCTCGAACAGGGCATGCCAGAAGCCGGCGGCAATGGTGAGTGCGGCAGGCAATCCCACCGGCAGCACAGCCAGAAACAGGAAGGCGGAGAAGCGCTCGGCGCCGTTGCCAAAGGCAAGCCCAATCAGGTGTGGCGCCCCACCTGCGTGAGGATAACGACGGCCAAGCCGGGCGAAGGTGAAGGCGATGGGCAGCACCAGCACAATGAGCAGCACCCAGGCCCAGAGCGAGGCCCCACCCGCCAGCGACGCCGCGGTCGCCGGCACCACGAAGATACCGGTACCCAGCAGTGAGGTGGCAAGCAACCCCATCCCCTGCCAGAGCCCGAGATCCTTTTTCAAAGCAGACATATTCCTTTGTCCCGATTAATAAACACACATCGGGCCATGTTAGGCCGCAACCCCTTGCTTGTTAAGGACTATCCCTTGTTCAAACAAAAAAGCCGCCTCTTGCGAGGCGGCTTCTTCATTCAACGGTGTAACCGGCGTTATCAGGCAATCAGCTTGTAGATGATACCGGACATGGCGATCAGGCCAATCAGGGTCACGAAGCCATTGCTGATGTTGCCAGCGTATTTGCGCATGGCAGGTACCTTAGTGATGGCGTACATCGGCATCAGGAACAGCAGCATGGCAATGATGGGGCCGCCCAGGTCTTCGATCATGCCGAGGATGCTGGGGTTGACGGTAGCCACAGCCCAGGTGGTCAGGATCATGAAGACGGCAGTCACCTTGTCCAGTTGCTTGATGTCGACCTGCTTGCCTTTCTCGCGCAGCGCCTTGGCCATCAGACCGTTCATGCCCTCTTTGGCACCCAGATAGTGGCCGAGGAAGGACTTGCTGATGGCAACCATGGCGATCAGCGGAGCCGCTGTGGCAATGAAGGCATTATCGAAATGGTTGGCCAAGTAGGACAGAATGGTGATGTTCTGTTCCTTGGCGGCAGCCAGATCAGCCGGGGAGAGGCTCAGTACGCAGCTGAACACGAAGAACATGACGGTCATGACCATCATGACATGGGCACCCAGCAGTATGTTGCCGCACTTCTTCTCGGCACCGGCGCCGTAACGACCCTTGTTGTCCACCGCGAAGGAGGAGATGATCGGGGAGTGGTTGAAGGAGAACACCATCACCGGAATGGCAAGCCACAGGGTCTTGATGAAGTCGCCGTTGAAGGCATCGGACAGGGCTGGTGCTTCTGTGATAATGGCGCCGTTCCAGTGTGGAACCAGATAGAAGGCCAGGCCCATCAGGGTCAGCACAAACGGGAATACCAGCACGCTCATCGCCTTGACAATGAACTGGCCACCGAGGCGTACCACCGCCATCAGACCCAGGATCAGTGCCAGCGACAGGACAGCACGGGGTGGTGCTGTCATACCCAGTTGGTGAACCAGCAGGCTTTCAACTGTGTTGGTGATGGCGACCGAGTACATCAGTACTATGGGATAGATGGCAAAGAAGTAGAGCAGGGTGATGAACTTGCCTGCGGTCTTGCCAAAGTGCTCTTCCACCACTTCGGTGATATCGCCATCACGGGTGGAGCCGGACAGTACGAAGCGAGTCAGACCACGGTGTGCAAAGAAGGTCAGCGGCAACGCCAGAAGCGCCATGGCCACCAGCGGCCACAAACCACCTACACCGGCGTTGATCGGCAGGAAGAGTACACCGGCACCGATGGCGGTACCGTACAAACCCAGCATCCAGACCAGATCGGCCTTGGTGTTGCCACGGGAAGACGCATTACTGGCTACGCTGCCTTCTACTGCAATATTCATGTCAGACATAGTGGTGTTCCTGTCATCAAGGAAAATAGAAAAATCGAGTCAACCGGGCGCAATGCCCTGTCCCATTTCCCTGGAACTCCTGCCGTCCATCCCTGTTTTTTTCTTCCCCCCAAACCCGGCAAGGTGGTCGTTACTCCATGCAAAAACCAAATTGCAACAAACAGGTCAGTGGGTCATCAGCCTGGGGCTGTCAGCGCGTCAGCTGTTACAAGTCGTTAACGCGCCTTTGTTCTGATGGGCTGACTCTAATTAAATCCCCTTAACGATCACAGTGTTTTTTTGAATTAATCAACCAAAGTTTGACTAGAATCGCCTTTCTGGCGTCATGGATCACGTTATCAGCTCAACCTTGTGAACAACCGTTAACAAGTACAGGTAGTTTCACCAGTATCTATATCCTTATAGGTATAACAAACCGCTTACACTCAGTCATTTATTGGTCAGGTTGTGCCTCGCCTTGCCCTGACGTACCCTGTTGTTCACCCTTTTTTCCCCTGAGTTGTCATGGTCATCACCCGTACCGATCTCGCCGAACTGGCGGTTTTTGCCGCCGTGGCCCGCCATCAGAGTTTCAGCAAGGCCGCCCTCGAACTCGGCGTCTCGGCCTCCGCCCTGAGCCACAGCCTGAAAGGGCTGGAGATCCGGCTCGGTGTCAGACTGCTCAATCGCAGCACACGCGCCGTGGTGCCGACCGATGCGGGTCAACGTCTGCTCGAGCAGTTGCTGCCGACCCTCAATACCCTGGAAGAGGCCCTCGACGAGCTGGCCCATCACAGCAATGAGCCTGTCGGGCGACTGAAAATAAGCGCACCAAGGGAGGCCATCAACGACTTGCTGGCCCCTGTGCTTATCGATTACATGGTGCGCTACCCGCGCATGCAGGTAGAGGTGGTGGAGCAGGAGCTGATGCCACGGCTTATCGAGGATGGCTATGACGCCGCCATCTTCTACGGCGATCTGCTGCCCAAGGAGATGATCGGTGTGCCACTGGGACCACACCAGCGTTATCTGGTGGTGGGCTCACCGGCCTATCTGAGCAAACACGGCACACCGCAACATCCCCGCGAGCTGTCGCGTCACGCCTGCATAGGTTATCGGTTGACACCCTCCCACCATTATCGCTGGGCGTTTACCGAGGGAAAGGGGAGCATGCTGGAAATCGAGGTGACAGGGCCGCTCACCACCAGCACGCCAGCCCTCTATCTTGGAGCTGCCGAGGCAGGGCTGGGATTGGCTTACTGTCCGGAAGAGGAGGTCAGCAAGCAGCTGGCAGAGGGGAAACTGTTGCGAGTGCTGGAGCCCTGGTGCCCAACCTTCGTGGGATTTTCACTCTTCTATCCCAGCCGTCATCAACTGGGTAAAGGTCTGCGCGCCCTGATCGACATGCTCAAGGCACACTACCAAACCCGGTAATTACTGAATTTAACTCATCAATCCATCAATCTTAAGGCGGATTATCAACAAAAATGTATTAATTTAGACTGTCGGCTCGATAATCGAACTCCCCAAGAGAATAGATATGTCTGCCTACTTCACATTGCGCCAGCGGGCGATGACCCGCCGTTTCTGGGGCTATGCCCTCCCCTCCATCATGGCCATGCTGGTTTCCGGTGCCTACTACCTGGTCGATGGCATCTTCGTCGGTCACTACGTGGGCGCCGCCGGCCTCGCCGGCATCAACCTGGTCTACCCGGTCATCATGGTGCTGATCGGTCTCGCCGCCATGATCAGCATGGGCGCGGCTACCGCCATCTCCTTCCAGCAAGGGGCCAAGAACCTCAAACTCGCCCGCCAGGCACTGGTCAATGCGCTCTGGCTGCTGGCCTTGCTCGGCACTCTGGCCCCACTGCTGCTGCACCACTGGCACATCGATATCCTGCTGGCATTGGGGATAGAGCAAGGCACAGAGACCTGGAAACAGGCCAGTGACTACCTCTACTGGATTGGTGGCGGTACCCTGCTGCTGGCCAGCAACCTGGCGGTGCCCTATCTGCTGCGCAACGACGGCAAACCCAGGCTGGCCATGATCCTGGTCAGCGGGGGCGCAGTGCTGAACATCATTCTCAACTACATCATGGTCGGTCGGCTGGGGTTGGGACTGATAGGCTCTGCCCAGGCGACACTCATGTCCGAGGGGGTCGTCAGCCTGCTGGGTCTGGGTTACTTCTTTACTTCCCATGCCAAACTGAATTTGTCGTGGCGCCATCTGGTGCCCAATTTTCCGGCCATGCCCAACCTGCTCTTTACCGGCCTGCCGAGCCTGATCGCCCAGTTCAACCTGGGACTGCTGCTGCTGCTGCACAACAGCCAGCTGATGGCGTATGGCGCCATCAAGGATCTGGCCGGTTACACGGTAGCAGGCTACACGGAGGCAATATTCATCGTCATCCTGCAGGGACTGGCATTTGGCATCCAGCCTCTCATCAGTCAGGCGGCGGGGGCCAAGCGCTACCGTGACCTGAAATTCCTGATGGAGATGGGGCTCAAGATCACGCTGGTCTATGGCATGGCGGTCTGGTTGCTGATCCAGCTGCTGCCGCGCCAGGTGGCCATGCTCTACACCGGCGGTCAGGATGCCGAACTGCTTGCCGCCGCCGTCAGCAGCCTGACTCTCAACCTCAGCGCCATTCCGCTGGAAGGGATCATCATCTTTGGCATAGTCCTGTTGCAATCCATGGCTCGCACCAAGCAGGCACTGATCATCTCGGCGGCCAAGACACTGCTGCTGCTGCCACTGATCTTCTTGCTGCCGATGCAGTGGGGACGCGAAGGTGTACTGCTCGCCCAGCCCACGACTGTGCTGCTGTTGACACTGCCGCTGTGCTGGTTGCTGTGGCGAGAGTGGCGTCGCCTCAAGCTGGCGTGCGCTCCTCAGGGCCTGCACCAGGCCACAGGGCTAACCGCTCGTCAGGCTCTGCGGCTGGCACGTCGCCCGAGCTAGACACAAGTAGCACGAATGCGTCGGCTAAAGCCGGATAGCCTGCTCACGCACCTGTGGCAGCACCATCGCCTGCTGGGCTGCCACCAGTTGCAGCTCATAGGCTCCGGCGAGCCAGGTCTGGGCCACGACTGCATCGACGCTGGCATTGGTACGCTCGAACGCCGCCACAGACGTGAAACCTGCCAGCAGATTGGCCAGCATGGTGGCGCTCAGCAGATCACCTACCCCAATGGGATCGCGAGCAAAGGGATAGAGGGGGCGTGAGATATGAAACGCCCCCTCTTCGCATACCAGCAGCATTTCGAACCTGTCCATGGCAAAACCCGCCTTCCCGAGATACTTGACCATCACCAGCTTGACCCCCTGATCCCGCAGTTGCTGGCATGCTGCCAGTGCCTGGGGCACATTGCGGATCTCCCGCTCGGTCAGCTGTTCCAGCTCCAGCAGATTGGGGGCCAGCATATCGGCGCAGGCCAGCGCCCGGTTTTTGAGAAAGTCGGCGACACCGGGTGCGACTATGCACCCCTTGTCGGGGTGACCCATGACGGGATCACAGAAGTAGAGGGCGTTCGGATTGAGCGCCTTGAGTCTGGCCACCGCCGCCAGTATCTCTTCCCCCTGCTCGGCCGAGCCGAGGTAACCGCTTAGCAGCGCATCGCACTGCCCCAGCACGCCTATGTCGGCCAGACCGGTTATCAGCTGGCGGATATGGCAATCCGGCATCACCATCCCCTGCCACCCCTGACGGTATTGGGTGTGGTTGGAAAACTGCACTGTGTTGACAGGCCACACTTCCATGCCCATGCGGCGCATAGGGAAGACGGCGGCACTGTTGCCGGCACAGCCAAAGACGACGTGGGATTGAATGGAGAGAATGCGCTTCATGACGACTCACAAAATGGATAAAAACCGCAGGGAAAAACGGGCCTTGCGGCCCGTTGTTGTCACTTTGATTAGCACAGCACCTTGACGGTGTAGCTGCCATCGGCCTGACGATAGAGGCCGTGGATGTCGGTCTCGAAGCCCGGGTAGTGGGCACCGATCTCGCACAGCATCTCGAGGAACTCGAGCACCGGCAGGGAATCAGCCGTTACCATCTCGCCCGGCAGAACCAGGGGCACTCCCGGCGGGTACGGCAGTATCATGTTGGCGCTGATACGGTTCACCATCTCACGCAGCGGTACCTCTTCCAGATTGCCCGCCAGCTCCTGCTGCCAGGCGAGGTGCGGTGTCATCTTCATCTCCGGCAGCACGTCGAACGCCTTGAACATCAGCTCCGGCAGACGGTACTTGCAGGTCAGATCGTGGATGCTCTGGGCCAGCTCCTGGATCCGCATGCCTTCGTAGAAGCTCGGGTCTTCACGATAGAGACTCGGCAATATGCTCTTGATGGTCAGGTTCAGGTCATAGCCACGCTTGAACTCGGTCAGGGCGCGCAGCAGCTGCATCGCATTGGACTGATCGATCCCGATGGAGAAGAGGAACAGCAGGTTATAGGGACCTGTCTTCTCCACCACTATGCCTCGCTCGTCGAGGAACTTGGAGACCAGGGAGGCAGGCAGGCCACGCTCAAGCAGCTCGCCCTGACGGTTCATCCCCGGGGTCAGCAGCGTGACCTTGATGGGATCCAGGTACATGTGGTCATCGTCGATGCCGTTGAAACCGTGCCAGTCATCTTTGGGATCCAGCTTCCAGCACTCGACTGTGTCTATGTTGTCCGGCTGCCATACATCGAAGAACCAGCCTTCGCTCTGATCACGCAGCCGCTTGATCTCCTTGCGGAAGGAGACGGCGCGATCGATGGAGTCCTTGATCAGACGCTTGCCGCTGTTGCCCCGCATCATGGCGGCGGAGATCTCGGTGGACGCCACTATGCCGTATTGCGGCGATGTGGAGGTGTGCATCATGAAGGCTTCGTTGAAGGTCTCTTCCTCAACGTCACCCTTGATGTGGATCATCGAGGCCTGGGAGAAGGCCGCCAGCAGCTTGTGGGTGGACTGGGTTTCGTAGAACACCTTGCCCGGCATGGCGTCGCCACTCATGCCGCATTTGCCCTCATAGATGGGGCTGAAGTTGGTGTAAGGCACCCAGGCACTGTCGAAGTGGATGTAAGGGGTATCCAGACTCTCCTTGATGAAGCCGGTGTTGTAGAGCAGGCCGTCGTAGGTGGAGTTGGTGATCACGGCGTAACGGGGTGCCTGGGCACCCGGGGTGGCAGCAACCTTGGCCGCTATGGTCTCGCGGCTGAATTCGCTCTGCGGAATCCCCCCCAGAATGCCATAGGCATTGCGGGTCGGACGAAAATAGATAGGGGTCACGTCACTCATCATCATCAGGTGAGTGAGGGACTTGTGACAGTTGCGATCCACCAGCACAGTGCTGCCGGCCGGGGCGGAGAACATGCCGACAATCTTGTTGGCGGTGGAGGTGCCGTTGGTGACTATGTAGGAGCGGTCGGCATTGAAGGTACGGGCGATATACTCCTCGGCCTCCTTGTGCGGGCCCGAGTGATCCAGCAGGGAACCCAGCTCCGGCATGGAGATAGAGACGTCAGCCTTGAAGGCGTTGGGGCCGTAGAAGTCATAGAAGATGCTGCCGGCCGGGCTCATCTGGAAGGCAGTACCGCCCATGTGCCCCGGGGTACAGAAGGTGTACTTGCCCTCTTCCACATACTTGAACAGCGCCTTGGTGAAGGGCGGCAGTATGGCGTCCTGATACGCCTGAGTAGCCTGACCCATCTTGAGGGCGATGTCGTCGGCCATGCCGAGACGGTACTCGAAGAAGTGGACGTTCAGACGCAGGTCGGTCAGGTGAATGTCCAGGGTGGACTGATCGTTGGCGAAGGCGAAGATCGGCAGCTTCTCGTTGCGATCGTGGATCTCCTTGCACAGACCCAGTGAATATTTGTCCCAGTCGAAGATGGCGCCGCAAACGCGGGGGTTCTTCTCGATAAGCTTCAGCAAGTCGGCCACATCGACCGGATACACAACCTGAAAGCCTTTGCGCTCCAGGGAGGCTTGCAGCTGGCGAATGGGTTCTTCTTTGAAGAAAACGCCCAGGTGGTTGAGGATGGCAATGATATTCATCTTGATGCTCCACACATGAAGGGGCGCTCTCCATCAGGGATGGTGAGTGAAGAGCGCTCGGAAGAAGAAAAGGGAATTAGTGGCTGGCTTGCTCTTTGAGCAGGGCATCGTGTTGACGCAGCCCCTGTTTTTTGGCGTAGAACATCAGAATGATGAGCGACACCACGAAGGTGGCAGTGAGGTTGGAACCCTTGGCGCCCATCAGGGCCACCAGACAGAAGACACAGGCGACGCCGGAGAAAATCATGGTGCCTATGCTGCGGGAGGTCATGCCCTCGAAGCGAATGAGGTTAATGCTGGAGTAGAAGTAGGGCAGCATGGTCAGCAGCACAGCATCCGTGGTCAGCACGTTGAACAGATCGGCGGCGTGAGCGGACCGGGAGGTGAAGGCGGTCAGGCCAATCATCAGGGCAGTCATCTTGAGGGAGCCGAGGATCAGGCCCTTCTTGGCCACACCGTTCTTGTCCAGCTCACCGTAGATTTTCGGGAAGTTGCCGTCGTTGGCGGCACGCTTGCCCGCCTCGCCCACCAGCATCATCCAGGAGCCCAGCGAGGTGAAACAGGCCAAAGCGGTAAAGGCAGAGACGAACGGCGCAGACCAGTTGCCAAAGATGGCGGAGGAGGCCATGGCAAACGGTGCGCCGGAGGCTGCTACTTCACCGGCCGGGAACATGCCGCTGATCACCTGGGTTGAGAGGATGTAGATAACACCCGCAATACCCGTGCCCAGCATGGTGGCGAGAGGGACGGTACGCTTGGGGTTCTTCACCATGCCGGAAGAGACGGCGGCAGATTCCACGCCGACGAAAGACCAGAGGCAGATGAGCACGGCGCTGATGACCGCATGCAGGTCGCTGCCGCTGGTGGTGTTCCAGTTCTGGCTGTAGACGCTGGTATCAAAATGCCCCCACCCCATCACGGCAGTACCCACCACAGGCAGCAGGATCAGCACCAGACCCAGGGTACAGAGTCGGCTCACCCAGCTGCCGCCGAGCAGGTTGACGAAGGTGAAGATCCAGACCGCCGCTATGGTGGCGATGGCCGCCGGGATAGGGTTGTTGAGGATGGGGAAGAAGACCGACAGGTAGGAGACGCCGGTAATGGCGATGGCCAGGTTGCCGATCCAGTTGGCATGGTAATAGAGCACACCGGTCTGAAAACCGAACACCGGAGAGATCTCGCCAGCGTAGGCAATGGGGCCACCCTCTTGCGGGTTCTTGGTGGCGAGACGGGCAAACACGAAGGCCAGGCCCATGGCACCCACCAGACAGATGGCCCAGCTGAAAATGGAAATGGAACCTATGGTAGCCAGTGCCGAAGGCAGCAGCGCTATGCCGCTCCCCATCATGTTGCCGGCCACCACACCAGTACAGGCGATAAGGCCAATCTTCTTGCTCGTATCTAGGGACATAAGATCTCCGGTTCTATAAAAGGTCGGGTCGTCACATACACATTTGGCGGAACGCCCCGCCAACGAATGGGCACAGACTAGGCCTCTCCTCCCCGGAAAACATAAGGACCCGCTAACGGATAAAAATATGAGCCAACTTTTTTCGCCGCCCCGTCGATTTTGCTAAAAACCATTTAAAAACAGCAAATTGAAATCAAGCCACACCGCCATATTGATAAAACCTTGATATCCGGCCACCCCGTTTTGCCCCTTGATAACCCCCTTATCTCGCCGCCTTGATATTTTTCCGGAGATAAACCCGGGATAAAGAGGCTCCCATAGCGCCCCCTCCCATTACGGCCATCCGAAAGTCCATCGGACCATCACTCCAAGTGGCCACTCACCCCTGTTCGACCCTCTGCTCGTCTCATCACCACCCCGGCTCAGAGGCAGACCTCTGCGGCAATACCCGGTTCCCGGTGACCGGCAGGCCATACCCGCACTCACAGTGGGATAGCGGCAGCGAGCAGTGCTCATGACGCAAAGCCGGACAAGCGCAAATGCGGCGAGCAAGTCAAACGCGGGTGACAATGAGCTGCGGGGGGATAAATCGGGCCGCACCAGAGCGACTATCCCCAATAGCAGGCAGCAGGATGAAGACAGACAGAAACGACACAGGCCGCCCGAAGGCAGCCTGTGGATACGGCTGGCAACCGCGCCAACCGAGGGAAAACAAGCGCTTCGGCGCTAGAAGAGCTTCACCTTGCTCTGGCCCAGCGCATTGAACAGGGCTGGGGTGAGGGTCTCCATATTGCTGTAGAAACCGAGCTGCTGGCAGAGCAGATAGGTCTGCTCGGTCGCCTCCATCAGGAAGGCCTGACTGTAGGCATCCCCCGCCGCCTCGGGGCGACCGTCCAGCTCCGCCAGCTTGCCCTGCAGTATGTAATAGAGCACCGAGCGGCCACGACTCGCCGCCTGCGCCAGCAGCTGACTCGCCTGCTGAGGCTGGTTGTTGAGGATGGCTTGCAAGGTCAAGGCCTCCCACACCCGAGCAGGCACGACGCCATCGCTTTGCACCACGCTGGCGAGATGAGTACCTATCCCCATCAGATGCTCACTCTCGGACTTGCCCGCCAGGGTTGCCAGCGCTTCTCCCGCCAGATAGCGCTCCGCCAGCAACAACGGCTGATCCGGCTGGACGAAAAGAGAGTTGTCGAGCAGCGCTATGCCACGCTTGAGAGCCACGGGATCCTGGCTGTTGATGTAGTACTGCGCCTCCATCATGGCCATCAGGGAAGTATCATCGGTGGGCCATCCCATGCCGGGCAAGACGTCCGGCTGATCGAGGGCCCGCAGCAGATCCTGACTGCTCGCCTGCAGCACAGCGTGTACCTTGTGACGGCTGAGCTGGTACTGATGGCTGAACAGCACCCGATTGGTATTGATGTTGCGATACTCCAGATCCAGATAGGTGCCCCGCGGCTGGCGGGAGACCCGCACGCTCAGCTCCTTGCCGGGCAGTATGCCCCCCATCAGATTGGTGGCGCCGTACTGAACACGCAGTGGGGTAACCGCAGCCACCTCCCCCATCAGGGCACGAGTGATGCCATCGGCCAGACGCACGTTCTCGTTGTTGTCATCCATGCCGGAGTGAAAGCGAAACACCAGCAAATTGGGATCCAGCATGGTGTGAACCTGGGGGCTGGCGTGCTGATAGCTGAGCATGCTGACGATGGCAACCAGGATGACGGCCACGAAGATATCGAAGCTCACCATCTTCCAGCGGCTGCGGGCATCCTTGGCGTGAGTCGAGATGGCGCGGGTCAGGGGCCCGGCGGGAAAAGGGGCGACATTGGGCAGGGCATCGTCATCGTCGGCCGTGGCGGGCGGGCTCAGATCGGAGAGAGTGGTATTGGACGCGGGCGCAGGCTGCTCGTCAGCCATCACTACAGAGAGCACCTGCAGCGGCCGCACCGATGCCACCAGCTTGTAGCCGCGCTTGGGCACGGTAACGATATAGTCGGCCGCATCAAAGCGACCATCTTTGAGGATCTTGCGCAACTCGAAGATGGACTGGGTGACCACCTGATCGGTCACCTCGGCGCCGTCCCACACCTCCTTGATCAGGGCATCGCGGCCAAACACTGTGCCCGTATGGCAGGCCAGAAACCGCAACAGATTGACCAGTCTGGGTTCAAGGTAGACCTCGCGGTCGGGGCGACACAGCATGTTATCGTCAACCCTCAGGGTCCAGTCGTGGATCTCAAAAACCGATTCGCTCATGATTCACTCGCTGCAGATGGAGACAATGCACAATGAGAGTGACGCAAACCTGGACTGACTGAACGGAACAAGGCGCTGCCAGCGCGAGGTGGCAGAAAAAGGGAACCGGAGCAGTAAACATCGCTGTGAGTCAGTCTGGCCAGGCCATCCTGCGTACGTCTGAAGAGCATCCTTGCGGGCATTCCAATCGGGTCGATCGGAAGGGGGCCACTTTAAGCAAAACGGGAGCGGGATCCCACTTTTATTGGCCATTAACCACAGCTGAATTGATCCAACACAGGGGTTTTCGGCAAACGGGGGGCCGACTGATATCCATATGAACAGCACTTTCCCCGCGCCCAAAAAAGAAGGCCCCCGCATAAGCAGGGGCCTTTTGACGCCATTTATAGAAGCATGCCGGGCTTAGCAGTAGCCGTAGCCCATCAGGCGCTGGTAACGCTGCTCCAGCAGCTGATCGGTCTCGAGCGGACGCAGGGCATCCAGGTCCTGCTTGAGGCGCTCCTTCAGGCGCTGGGCCATCAGGGGCACATCGCGGTGGGCACCACCGAGCGGCTCTTCGACTATGGTGTCGATGAGCTTGAGCTCTTTCAGGCGCTGGGCCGTGATACCCATGGCATCGGCGGCCACGGGCGCCTTGTCGGCGCTCTTCCACAGTATGGAGGCGCAGCCTTCCGGCGAGATGACGGAGTAGGTGGAGTACTGCAGCATGTTGACGCGATCGCCCACGCCAATGGCCAGGGCGCCACCCGAGCCGCCTTCACCGATCACGGTGCAGACCACGGGCACGGTCAGACCGGCCATCACTTTCAGGTTGCGGGCGATGGCTTCAGACTGACCACGCTCCTCGGCACCCACGCCAGGGTAAGCACCCGGGGTGTCGATGAAGGTGATGATCGGCATCTTGAAGCGCTCGGCCATCTCCATCAGACGCAGGGCCTTGCGGTACCCTTCCGGGCGCGGCATGCCAAAGTTGCGCTTGATCTTCTCTTTGGTCTCACGCCCCTTCTGCTGGCCAATCACCATCACGGGCTCGCCGTCGAGACGGGCGATACCGCCGACGATGGCCTTGTCATCGGCATAGGCGCGATCGCCAGCCAGCTCGTCGAAGTCGGTGAAGATGTGCTCGATATAATCGAGGGTGTAAGGACGCTGAGGATGACGCGCCATCTGGGATACCTGCCAGGCACCCAGATCGCCGAAGATCTTCTTGGTCAGCTCTTCGTTTTTCTTCTCCAGCCGGCGAATGTCTTCATTGAGATCGACAGCACTGTTGTGCTCACTCACATGACGGAGTTCATCAATCTGCGCCTGCAGCTCGGCAATCGGCTGTTCAAAATCCAGAAAAAGACTCATAGGGCCTATAGATCCTCTAATCAAAAACCAATTCAACCCGCTCTCGTCCCAGCAGGACACGCAAGTCATCTATCAGTTGATCGGTGGGCGTCACCCGCCACTCGGTACCGAGCGTCAATCGCACCCGTGAGCCGGGGCGACGATAGTTTACCTGAACCGGACAGACTCCGGCACGGGCGGGTTCCAAAATCTCGCACAAACGCGGGAAAAAGCGATCATCAATCCGCTGTTCATCGAGGGAGATGCGGATTGCCCTGGCAAAACGCTCCCTCGCATCGTTGATATCCAGTAATTCACGGGCCGACATTTTAAGGCCACCGGAGAAGTCATCAAAGCTGACCTGTCCAGAAACCACCAAAATACGGTCTTTTTGCATCAATTCTTCATATTTTTCCAGCGCTTCACTGAACAGGGTCACATCCAGACGGCCGGATCTGTCGTCCAGGGTGAAGATCCCCATCTTGTTGCCACGCTTGGTCACCATGCTGCGGGCCGCGATCACCAGCCCCGCTGCCGTGGTAACCGTATCCCGGGAGGTGGGATGCAGATCGCACAGACGGCCGGACGTGTAGCGACGCAGCTCGCCGCTGTACTGGTTGATGGGGTGGCCGGTCAGGTAAAGGCCGAGCGTCTCCCGCTCCCCTTCCAGCCACACCTTGTCAGGCCAGTGCGGCACGTTGGCGAACGCCTTCCTGACGTCGTCAATCTCCTGGGTCAAGACCCCAAACATGTCGACCTGACCCACGGCCTGTGCCTTGGCGTGCTGCTCGGCGGCGCGCATCGCCTCTTCCAGAGTCGCCATCAGGGCGGCGCGGTGAGGACCGAGCCTGTCCATGGCGCCGGAGAGGATGAGTTTTTCCATCACCCGCTTGTTGATCTTCTTGATGTCGACCCGGTTGCAGAAGTCGAACAGATCGCGAAACGGGCCGTCCTGATCCCGAGCGCTGAGAATGGCGTCGATAGGGCCTTCCCCCACCCCCTTCACAGCCCCTATGCCGTAGACGATGTGGCCATCTTCGTTGACGCTGAACCGATAGCGACCGGTATTCACATCCGGCGGTATCACGGTGAGCCCCATGCGCTGACATTCGTCCACCAGAGTCACTATCTTGTCGGTGTTGTCCATATCGGCGGTCATGACCGCCGCCATGAACTCGGCCGGGAAGTGGGTCTTGAGCCAGAGGGTCTGGTAGGAGACCAGCGCATAGGCGGCGGAGTGAGATTTGTTGAAGCCGTAGCCCGCAAACTTCTCCACCAGATCGAAGATCTTTACCGCCAGTTCGCCGTCGATGCCGTTCTTGACCGCCCCTTCCTCAAACCCGGATCGCTGCTTGGCCATCTCGGCCGGGTTTTTCTTGCCCATGGCCCGGCGCAGCATGTCCGCCCCACCCAGGGTGTAACCCGCCAGCACCTGGGCTATCTGCATCACCTGCTCCTGATAGAGGATGATGCCGTAGGTGGGCTCCAGGATCGGTTTGAGACTCTCGTGTTGCCACTTCTCGTCCGGATAGGAGATCGCCTCCTTGCCGTGCTTTCGCTCGATGAAGTTGTCCACCATGCCCGACTGGAGCGGGCCCGGACGGAACAGGGCCACCAGGGCTATCATGTCTTCGAAACAGTCAGGCTGCAGCCGTTTGATGAGATCCTTCATGCCGCGGGATTCGAGCTGGAATACCGCCGTGGTCTCGAACCGCTGCAACAGATCGAACGACTTCTTGTCGTGGATGGGGATGGCGGCGATGTCGACCGGCGGCTTGCCCTCTTTGGCAAGGCGCGGGTTTATCATGCCGAGCGCCCAGTCGATGATGGTCAGGGTACGCAGCCCCAGGAAGTCGAACTTCACCAGCCCGGCGTATTCCACATCGTTCTTGTCAAACTGGGTGACAGGGTGATTACCGGAGTCGTCGCAGTAAAGCGGCGCAAAGTCGGTGATCTTGGTGGGCGCTATTACCACGCCACCTGCGTGTTTGCCGGCGTTGCGCACCACGCCTTCCAGCCGGCGCGCCATGTCGATGAGGTCTTTGACCTCCTCGTCCTGCTCATAAAGCTCGGGCAGCTTGGGCTCAGCCTCGAATGCCTTGGCCAGGGTCATGCCCGGATCAGGCGGGATCAGCTTGGAGATGCGATCGACGAAACCATAGGCGTGGCCCAGCACCCGGCCCACGTCCCGCACCACCGCCTTGGCCGCCATGCTGCCGAAGGTGATGATCTGGGACACCGCATCCCGGCCATACATGTCGGAGACGTGCTCGATCACCTCGTCCCGTCTGTCCATGCAGAAGTCAACGTCGAAGTCGGGCATGGATACCCGCTCCGGATTCAGGAAACGTTCGAACAGCAGGTCGAATTCCAGCGGGTCGAGGTCGGTGATCTTGAGCGCGTAAGCCACCAGTGAACCCGCCCCCGAGCCCCGGCCCGGGCCAACGGGGATGCCGTTGTCCTTGGACCACTGGATAAACTCCATCACTATGAGGAAGTAACCCGGGAAGCCCATCTGGTTGATGACTTTCAGCTCGATCTCGAGGCGCTCGTCATACTCGCCGCGCTTGACGGCGCGCACGGCCGGATCCGGAAACAGGAAGGCGAGACGCTCTTCCAGGCCCTCTTTGGATTTGGCCACCAGAAAGTCTTCGGTGGTCATGTCACCGGTCGGGAAATTGGGCAGGAAGTATTCACCCAGACGCACTGTCACGTTGCAGCGCTTGGCGATCTCCACCGTGTTTTCCAGCGCTTCGGGGATGTCGGCAAACAACTCGGCCATCTCCTCCTGGCTGCGCAGGTACTGCTGCGGGCTGTAACGGCGTGGGCGACGCTTGTCCATCAGGGTATAGCCATCGTGGATGGCAACCCGGATCTCGTGGGCGTCGAAGTCCTCGGCGTTGAGGAACACCACCTCGTTGGTGGCCACCACCGGCAGCTCGAACTCGGTGGCAATGGCCACCGCCATGTGCAGGTAGACCTCTTCATCGGGTCGACCGGTACGCAGCAGCTCCAGGTAGTAGGCGTCGGGAAAGTGGGTCTGGTAGAAGGCGAGACACGACTCCGTCATCTGCCGGTTGCCCTTGAGCAGGAACTTGCCCACGTCCCCCTCTCGTCCGCCCGAGAGCACTATGACCCCCTTGGCGTGATCGGTGAGCCACTCCTTGTCGATGACGGGACGTCCCTGCACATGCCCGCGCTGATAACCGCGGGAAATGAGCAGGGTAATGTTCTGGTAGCCGTCGTTGTCCATGGCCAGCAGGGTGAGGCGGAACTGCTCGTCCCCCAGCTCATCGCTTTGCACCCAGAAGTCGGCCCCGACGAGGGGCTTGATGCCCTTGCCGTGGGCGGAGCCATAGAAACGCACCAGACCGCACATGTTCATCTGGTCGGTCAGGGCCAGCGCCGGCATGTTGTTGGCCGCAGCGGCTCCGACGATGGGATTGATCTTCTGCAGACCATCGACCATGGAGAAATCGGAGTGGACGCGCAGGTGGATAAAACGGGGTTCAGCCATCGTCATACCCTCTCGTTGCTCAAACAGAAATGCATTGGCTATTCGATCCCAAGTGCATGGCGCACCGGCTTGAAACTCTTGCGATAGGCGGGCAAGGGCCCGCGCTCGGCCAGAATGGCGAGGTGCTCAGGGGTCGGATAGCCCTTGTGACGGGCGAAACCATATTCGGGATGACGGCTGTCCAGCTCGGTCATCTCCGCATCGCGAGTCACCTTGGCCAGAATCGAGGCGGCGCTGATGGCAGCCACCAGACTGTCGCCCTTGACCACGGCGCGCGCTTCCATCGGCAAGCTTGGACAACGGTTGCCGTCGATAAAGACCAGCTCAGGGGTGATGGACAAGCCCGCCACGGCGCGCTGCATCGCCAGCATGGTGGCGTGCAGTATGTTGAGCTCGTCTATCTCTTCGGGACTGGCGCGGCCGATGGCCCAGGCCAGCGCCTTCTGCTTGATCTCGTCAAACAGCGCCAGACGCTTCTTCTCGGAGAGCTTCTTGGAATCGGCGAGCCCGGTGATCGGGTTGGCCGGATCCAGGATCACGGCGGCGGTGACCACGTCACCCACCAGGGGGCCACGACCCACCTCGTCCACCCCGGCAACCAGCTTGTCTTCGGGAATATCGATCATCATCTTGCAGCCTTGAATCAAAACAGGCCCCGCAGGGCCTGACATGGGGTAGATGAGCGCAGCGCTATCGGCCACCCTGCCTGTTATCTGCCGAGCAGTTCGGCCACCGCATCCGCGGCCTGCACGTCGGCGTTACAGCGAATGCTCTGGTGCAGCCGGGTGAAGGTGGCGATGAGTTCACGGTTGTCGTGTTCCAGCAGCTTGCTGACTTCATCCACCAGATTGTCCGGGGTGCACTCGTGCTGAATAAGCTCGGGCACCAGCATCTGATCGGCCAGCAGATTGGGTAGCGACACATAGGCGGTCTTCACCAGCCGCTGAGCCAGCCAATAGCTGAATGGTTTGAGCTTGTAGCCCACCACCATGGGCTTTTTCACCAGCATGGCTTCCAGCGCTGCGGTACCTGAGGCAAGCAGCACGGCATCGGCAGCTATCATGGCTTCGCGACCCTGACCTTCCAGCAACACCATGTCGAGATCCGGCGCCAGCTCGGCCTTGATGGCCATGAACTGCGCTCGTCGCGCCTCGTTGACCAGCGGCACGATAAAGCCGAGATCCGGATAACGTACCGTCAGCCGCTTGCAGGCCTCGAGAAATACCGGTGACATGAAACCCACCTCGGCGGTGCGACTGCCGGGCAACACGGCCAGCCAGCGTCGGCCCGGGTCAATGCCCAACGCCTGGCGCACGGCAGCCTGGTCCGGTTCGAGCGGGATCGCATCGGCCATGGTGTGACCCACGAACCGGCAAGGGGCAGCAAAGCGATCGTAGAAGGCTTTCTCGAACGGCAGGAAGGCGAGCACCATGTCGGTGGCGGCCTTGATCTTGTGAATGCGGTTCTGACGCCAGGCCCAGACAGAGGGACTGACATAGTGAACCGTCTTGATACCGGCGCGGCGCAGTTTGAGCTCCACCCCGATATTGAAATCCGGTGCATCCACCCCGACGAAGATGTCAGGTGGATTGGCAATGAAATGGCGCAGCAGTTCACGGCGAACCTTGAGGATGCGCGGCAGACGGCCCAGCACCTCTGTGATCCCCATGACGGAGAGCTCTTCCATCTCGAACAGGGCCTTGACGCCGAGGGCCTGCATGCGCGGCCCGGCGATCCCTTCAAACTGCGCATCCGGATAACGGCGCTGCAGCTCGCGCACCAGCCCGGCGGCCAGAATGTCGCCGGAGGTCTCTCCGGCGACGATACCGATGCGAACGGGATCAGGCACGGATGATCCCGCGCTCGTTGTCCTTGAGGAAATCCACGTAGAGCTGAACGGCCGGTTCGGTGGCCGCCATCTCTGTCAGCACGGGCAACACCTCTTCGACTGTCTTGCCGGAGCGGAAGATCTCTTTGTAGGCACGCTTGACGGCGGAGATGGCTTCAGCGCTGAAACCGCGGCGACGCAGGCCTTCGGAGTTGACCCCGAACGGCTTGGCATAGTTGCCAGCGGCCATCACGTAGGGCGGCACATCCTTGTTCAGGGCGGCGCAGCCACCGATGAAGGCGTGGGAGCCAACGCGACCGAACTGGTGGATCGCGGAGAGACCGCCGAAGATCACGAAGTCACCGATCACCACGTGGCCCGCCAGGGTCGCGTTGTTGGCGAAGATGCAGTTGTCACCGATGATGCAATCATGGGCAACGTGCACGTTGACCATAAAGAGGTTGCCGCTGCCCACCCTGGTCAGGGATTGATCCTGGATGGTGCCGCGGTGCACAGTGCAGTTCTCGCGAAAGACGTTGTTGTCGCCAATCTCGAGGAAGGTGCGCTCGCCGGCGTACTTCTTGTCCTGGCAATCCTCACCGATGGAGGTGTGCTGGAAGATCTTGTTGCCACGGCCCAGTTTGGCCGGCCCCTTGATCACCACATGGGAACCTACCCAGGTGTTGTCGCCGATTTCCACCTCGGCGCCGATGACGGAAAAGGGGCCGATTTCAACCCCTTTACCAATCACCGCAGACTCATGGACGATGGCAGTATCGTGAATGATGGCAGTCTGGTCGATCACGTGTATTAAACCTCGCGTTTGGCGCACATCAGCTCGGCGGTACAAACCACTTCACCGTTGACCGTGGCCACACCGGTGAACTTGGCAATACCGCGACGCTCTTTCAGGAACTCCACGTCCAGCACCAGCTGATCGCCGGGGCCCACCGGACGCTTGAAACGAGCGTTGTCGATGGAGGCAAAGTAATAGAGTTCGTTGGGAGACGGCTTGCCCACCATGGTAAAGGCCAGGATACCGGTGGCCTGCGCCATGGCTTCCAGGATCAGTACGCCGGGAAACACCGGCTTGGCCGGGAAATGTCCCTGGAAGATCGGCTCGTTGAACGAGACATTCTTGATGGCACGCAAGGTTTTGCGCTCATCGCTGATCTCGTAATCGTCGACCCGATCCACCATCAGGAACGGATAACGGTGGGGCAGCAGATCCATGATTTCCTGGATGCCCAGGCTCTTCTTTTCAGTAGTCAAAACAGTACCCTATACCAATCGTGATTATTCTTGATCCAGCTTCTTCTCAAGCTTGCTCAACCGCTTGTGCATCTCTTCGATACGCATCACCCGGGCGGCGGTCTTGCGCCACTCTTTATTGGTTTGCAGGGGGATGCCGGAAGAGTAGACACCGGGCTCGGTAATGGGTCGCATCACCATGGCCATGCCGGTAACGGTGGCCTGATCGCAGATCTCCATGTGCCCGTTAAAGACGGAGGCGCCGCCAATGATACAGTATTTGCCGACCTTGAGACTACCAGCCATCACGGTGGAGCCTGCCACGGCGGTGCCGTAGCCGATCTCGACGTTGTGGGCGATCTGGCACTGGTTGTCGATGATGACGTTATCCGCGATGCGGGTATCTTCCAGCGCGCCGCGGTCTATGGTGGTGCAAGCACCAATCTCGACCCGGTTGCCGATAGTCACGCCACCGAGCTGGGGGATCTTGATCCATTCGCCACGCTCATTGGCATAACCGAACCCATCGGCCCCGATCACTGTGCCGGATTGAACCAGACAGTCGGAACCCATGGTGATGTTGTGATACAGGGTGACGTTGGCCCACAACCGGGAGCGCGCTCCCAGTCGGGTATTCTTGCCAACAAAACAGCCAGGGCCTATGCGTACGTCATCCCCCAGCACGACGCCGGATTCGATCACTGCATTGGCCCCGATGGCCACTCTCTCGCCCAGTTGCACGTCAGCCGCAATGACGGCGCTCGGATGGATATCCGTGGCCGGCTGCGGTGTGGTGTCCAGCAGTTGGGCTACCCGGGCAAACCCCACATAGGGGTCTTTGAGTACCAGGGCATTGGTGGGACAAAATGGCAGATCCGCTTCTGTAATGAGCACGGCCGAGGCCTTGCTCTGCTCCAGATAATGCCGGTACTTTTTATTGGACAGGAAGGTGATATCCCCCTCCCCGGCCTTTTCCAGTGTCGCTACCTTGCGGATTTCCAGGGTTCCGTCGCCATGGATCTCGGCCCCCAGTTGCTGGGCCAGCTGTGCGAGAGTGAATGCCATCAATTAGTTGCTCTTGCTTACCTGAGAAATAACTTGGGCAGAGATGTCCAGCTTGCTGGCGGCATAGGGCGCAGCATTGCGCTCAAGCACCAGATCGTAGCCATTGCTCTTGGCGATGGAATCGATGGCAGCCTGTACCTTGGTCAGGATCTTGTTGCGCTCTTCGGACTGACGACGACCGTTGTCCTGCTCAAACGCTTGACGCTTCTGGTTGAACTCCATCTGCAGCTTGGCCAGTTTTTCCTGGTTCTGCTTCTTCTGATCGGCGCTCATGAAGGCTTCATCCTTCTTGAACTTCTCGACCAGTTTCTGACCGTCGGATTCCAGCTTCTGCAGTTCACGCATGCGCGGCTCGAATTCACCTTTCAGCTTCTTGGAAACAGCTTCACGCTGGGGCAGCTTCTGGAAGATTTCGCCCATGTCGACCACGGCGATCTTGGTGTCAGCCAAGGCGGAGCCCATGCCGGCAGCCATCAGTGCAAAACTCAAACCAGCTACTTTCAACGCTTTATTCACACTAACTCCTTGTTCCCTCATGTGAGGGCAACCTGATTTACCTGATTATGCAAGTGGTACCCGGACCGACTTGTTACCTGGTGAGGCACGCAAGCTGCGCGTCCCATCATTGAATACCCCCACCGGCTGGGTGGGGGCGCGTCCGTCCTTAGAAGGTACGGCCGATATTGAACGAGAAGAACTCTGTCCTGTCCCCTTCGTACTCCTTGAGCGGACGGGCAATCGCGAACACCAGGGGTCCCATGGGGGAGAGCCACTGCAGCGACAGACCGGCCGAGGCACGGTAGTTGGTCGGGTCCGAATAGTCGGTCAGATAGTTGCAACCACTGAAACAGCGGTTCTGGTACTGGGCATAGTCAAAAGTGGTATCCCACACTGAACCGGCGTCGATGAAGAAGCTGGTACGCAACTGAGGCTGATAGGTTTCAGACGCAAACGGCGTCGGTACTATCATCTCGAGGGACGCCACCGCCAGGGCATTGCCCCCCACCGAGCTGTCGGTGCCCTGAATGACGTCGTTACCGCTCAGGTTGTAGTAGTAGAGCGCCTTCGGACCTACAGTGTTGCTCTTGAAGCCACGCAGCGTGTCGAAACCACCGGCGAAGTAGTTCTCGAAGAACGGCAGGACGTGATCATAGCTGCCGTTGCTGCCATAACCGTTGCCGTAAGAGGCGCGGGCCTTGGCCATCAACACCCATTTGTGGTCCGCATCGAACGGGAAGTAGTGGGCATCTTCGGCGTTCAGCTTGAAGTACTGCAGATCCATGCCGGGCACTGTCACCTTGGCGTTCACACGCTGACGGTCACCCGCGGTCGGGAACATCCCCTTGTTGAGGGTTGAACGGGTCCAACCGGCGGTGACGTCAACGGTGTTGAACACCATGCGGTTGTCGCCATCCTTGTTCTTGCTGTACACCTTCCAAAACTCGTCCACCTGCAGATAGGGGTTGGGCTGGGACAGTTTGTTGTTCTCGACCCCGAGGCTGAAGTCGAGGCGGTTGTTCTCGTTGACCGGGAAACCACTGGAGAGGCGGAAACCAATCGTGGTGTTTTCATAGTCGACGATGTTGGCATCGGCCGCACTGAACTGGTTGTAGTAGAGGCGGCCACCCAGGCTGACACCGTCCACGGTGAAGTAGGGATCGTTGTAGCTGAGGTCGACGCTCTTGGAGTACTTGTTGGTACTGGCGGAGATACCGATCTTCTTGCCGGTACCCATGAAGTTGTCCTGCTGCAGGCCTGCCTGCAGGCTCAGGCCCGATTCGGTACCATAACCCACACCGGCGTTGATGGAGCCAGCTGGCTGCTCCTTGACCTTGAAGTCGAGATCGACCTGATCATCGCTGCCCGGCACCCGCTTGGTGTCCACTTCCGCGGTTTCAAAGAAGCCGAGACGGTTGAGACGGGTCTTGGACTGCTCGACGCTATCGGAGGAGAGCCAGGTGCCTTCCATCTGACGCATTTCGCGGCGCAGCACTTCATCCTGGGTGGTGACGTTGCCGCTGAAGTTGATGTTGCGCACATAGACACGGGGACCCGGCTCTATGTTGACGATCAGCTCCACTTCCTTGGTTTCGTCGTTGACCTGGGGGAAGGTGACCACTTTCGGGTAGGCATAGCCGTAACGACCGAGGAACTTGGAGAGCACCTCTTCAGTGTGGGTTACCTGACTGGCGGAGTAGGTGCTGCCTGCCCCTATGGGGATCAGGCCCTTCATCTCGCCACCACGGTCGATCAAATCGCCCTTGAGCTGAACGCCGGAGACCTTGTACTGATCCCCTTCCTTGACGTTCAGTGTCACGTAGACCCCCTTCTTGTCAGGGGTCATGGAGACCTGGGTCGACTCCTGGGCGAAGCGGATATAACCGCGATCCATGTAGTAGGAGCGCAGGGTTTCGATGTCGCCGGCCAGTTTCTGTTTCTGGTAACGCTGGTCACCGGTGAAGTTCCACCAGGGCACATCGTCCTTGAGGGAGAGCTGGGCCAGCAGTTTCTCTTCCGGGAACACATTGTTGCCAACTATGTTGATCTGCTGGATCTTGGCCGCTTCCCCTTCCACGAAGGTGAACTTGAGGTCGACCCGGTTGCGCGGCAGCGGGGTGACGATGGCCTTGACCTTGGCGGAGTATTTGCCCACGCCGTAGTAGAAATCTTCCAGACCCTTTTCGAGGGAGCTCAGCACGGTACGATCCAGCGGATCACCCACCCGGATGCCGGAGGACTCCAGGCTCTGGGTCAGCTGCTCTTCCTTGATATCCTTGTTGCCTGAAAATTCGATGCTGGAGATGGTCGGCCGCTCCTTGACCGCCACTTGCAACACCTGGCCGTCACGGTAAACCTTCACATCCTCGAAGTTACCGGAGGAGTAGAGCTTTTTGATGGCGTTGGCCAGGGTCACGGAATCGACGGTGTCGCCAACCCGGATCGGCAGGTTCAACAGGGCGGCCCCCAGCGTTACACGCTGCAAGCCGTCGACCTGGATATCTTGCACCACAAAAGAGGCAGGGGCCGCCTGGGCCAGGAAACTGGCACCCAGCAGGCAACTCAACACCAATGCTTTTTTAACAGCCATTTTGTTCTTGTGTGTCCTTGTTGATGCTCTGGCCTCAGAGGCGAGCGAAATCATTAAATAGCGCAATGCCCATCAGTAACATCAGAATGGCGGCGCCGATCCTGAAACCCACTTCCTGAATCTTGTCTGATACCGGCTTGCCGGTGACTGCCTCGATGAGGAAGTAGACCAGATGGCCTCCGTCCAGCACCGGCAGGGGAAACAGGTTGATGATCCCCAGGTTGACGCTGATCAGCGCCAGAAAGCCGAGGAAATAGACCAGACCGTAATCGGCACTGCTGCCTGCCCCCTTGGCAATGGAGATGGGACCGCTCAGGTTATCCAGGGAGACGATGCCACCAATCAGCTTGCCAATCATGTCAAAGGTCAGCGTGGTCAGGCTCCAGGTCTTCTGGGCTCCCTGCCACAGGGCCTGCAAAGGCCCATACTGTAACAGAATTCGATACTCATCCGGTAATGGAACCAATTGCGGTGACAAGCCGACAAAACCGACCAGCTGGCCACGCACTTTTTTCACATCCGGAGTCAGGGTCAAGGTCAGTTCACTGCCTGCCCGCTCCACCACGACCTGCAATGGCTGCTCGGGAGATTGCTGGACCTGGTGCACGAACTGGGTCCACTCGGTGACCTCCTGCTCGCCCACCCGCTTGATGCGATCGCCGACCAGGATACCGGCCTTCTCACTGGCGCTCGCAGGCACTATGGCCTCGACCACGGGCAGTACCTTGCCGCCGAGGGGCACTATCCCCAGGCTGCCGACGGGGGACTCTTTGTCCGGATCGAACGTCCAATCCTCCAGCACGAGGGTCTTGTCCACCGCATAACTGGTGTTGGCCGCTTTCAGCTTGAGCTGGACGGCATCATCACCCAGGTGGCTGATGAGGGCATAGGTCACGCTCTCCCAGTCACCGGTCGCCTTGTCGCCGACACCGACGATCTCCATGCCGGGTTCGACCCCGGCCGCCGCCACAATGGAGGCGGGACGCACCTCCCCCACCACGGGTTTGACGGCAGGGACACCGATCATGAACATCAGCCAGAGGGCAAACAGGGCAAACACAAAGTTCGCCATGGGGCCCGCTGCCACTATGGCCATCCGCGCCCAGACACTCTTGTGATTGAAAGCAAATTGCTCATCGCCGGGTTTGAGCTCATCGACCCGACCATCCAGCATCTTGACGTAACCGCCGAGCGGGATCAGTGCCAGCACATATTCGGTGCCATCCTTGCCCATCCGGCGCCAGATAGCCTTGCCAAACCCGATGGAGAAGCGCTCGACCTTGACGCCGCAACGGCGGGCCACCCAGAAATGGCCAAATTCATGCACCGCAACCAGCAATCCGAGGGCGATGATAAAGGCACCAATGTTCCACAGCACGCCGCCCATCAGCCTATCACCTCGAGATCACACCCATTCGAATCACCGAAGGAGGCAGTAACAAAGGCAGGTTTGTCATTCCACAGCACAGCACTCATCAGCCAGTTACCTCGATTTCATGCATGGTCCGGTACCCAAAGGCAACGATAAAGGCAGCACAATGCCACGAAATACCACTCATTAGCTAAGCTCCTCAATCAAATTGTGAGCACGGGCACGGGCCGCACCATCCAGCGCAATCAAATCATCCAGCGAACCCACAGCGGAACTCCCCAGCGTCACCATGGTGGCCTCATTGACTCTGGCAATATCCATAAAACCGATCCGCTCTGCAAGGAAAGCCGCAACGGCCTCTTCATTGGCGGCATTGAGCGCCGTGGTCGCCGCCTGCCCTTGCTGACAGGCACTCATGGCCAGTGCCAGGCAGGGATAACGCTCATAATCGGGCCGGATAAAGCTGAACTCTCCGACACTGAAGAAATCCAAAGGTTCCACTCCGGACTCAACTCGAGCCGGATAGGCCAGGGCGTGCGCTATGGGGGTACACATGTCCGGATTGCCAAGTTGGGCCATCACTGAACCATCCTTGTACTGCACCATGGAGTGGATCACTGACTGGGGATGGATCACCACCTGGATCTGCTCGGGCGCGGCGTTGAACAGCCAGCGCGCCTCTATGTACTCCAGCCCCTTGTTGATCATGGTGGCGGAGTCGACCGAGATCTTGGCTCCCATGGACCAGTTCGGGTGGGCGATGGCCTGGGCCGGCGTGACCTGTGCCAGCGCATTGATATCGGTATAACGAAACGGACCGCCTGAGCCGGTCAGCAGTATCCTGCTGATGCCCGCCCCTGCCAGATCGCAGTAGCCGGGCTGGCGCTGAATGGCTTCGGGCAGGCACTGAAAAATCGCATTGTGTTCGCTGTCGATGGGCAGCAGCTCGGCGCCATGCTCGCGCACCGCCTCCATGAAGAAGGCCCCGGACATCACCAGCGCCTCCTTGTTGGCCAGCAGGATCCGCTTGCCGGCACGCACTGCGGCCATGGTCGGTGCCAGACCCGCCGCACCGACGATGGCCGCCATCACGCTGTGGGCATCGGGGTGAGCGGCCACGTCACACAGAGCGGCAGGACCGGACAGCACCCGCGTCGCGCTACCGTGGGTCTTGAGCTGGCCCGCCAGTGCGGTCGCGGCAGCCTCATCCACCATGACAGCAAAACGGGGGGAAAACTCGAGACAGTCCCGCACCATGGCATCCACGCTGCGAGCGGCGGTGAGCGCCAGTACTTGCCAGCGCCCGGGATTGCGGCGCAGTACCTTGAGCGTACTCTGACCGATGGAGCCGGAGGCTCCCAGAATCACCAGGTTATGCATCAGAACTCCTGCTTGAGTAACAAACCAATGGAGCCGGAAGCGCTCAAAACCATCAGCAAGATGTGCATCAGAACTCCTGACTGAGTAACAGATAACTGAGCAGGAAGACTGGCAGGGCCGCGGTCAGGCTGTCGATCCGGTCGAGGATACCACCATGACCGGGCAATAGAGTGCCAGAATCCTTGATGCCTGCCTCCCGCTTGAACATGCTCTCGGTGAGATCGCCGAGCACGGAAGCCAGCACGGCCAGCAAGGAGCAGAACAGCACTATCGCCATCTTGGCGGGTACAAAGCCCATGAACCAGGTCACACCGACCGCCAGCAGGCTGGCGGTAAAGAGGCCACCGCACATGCCTTCGATGGTTTTACCCGGGCTGACGGCCGGCGCCAGCTTGTGTTTGCCAAAGGCCTTGCCGAAAAAATACGCGCCAGAATCTGCCGCCCAGACCAGCCCCATGACGAACAACAAGATCCAGGACCCCATCATGGGGTCGTGATAGAAGTTGTAACCACGAATGGCCACCAGAGACCAGAAGAAGGGCACCAGGGTCACCAGACCAAACAGGGATTTGAGCCAGATGGACTCTTTCCACAACCTGGCGCTCCGGGGATAGCGCAATACCAGCAGCAGCCCGAACAGCCACCAGCTGACGGCGGTCCAGAGCACGCCCATCACCAGCGGATGCAGATGGGGGGTCCAGAGCTGATCGACCGGCAGCCAGAACAGGCTGGCACCGAGCAACAGACAGAACACCAGCGGCAACCATTGCTGCGGCTGGGCAGAGACGAAGCCACTCCACTCGCGGCTGGCCAACAGAAACACCAGAGCTGCCAACAGGGCAAAGAATTTCAACGGCAGGAAAAATAGCGCTCCCAATACCAGGGGAACAAGCAGTAATGCGGTAATAATTCGTTGTTTTAGCAAAAGAAACCTCTCTCTTGGGAGGGGATTTAGCCGGTCTGATGCTCGGCGATCAATTCCCGTATCTGTTCACCCGTACACCCGAAGCGACGCTCGCGGGCAACGAAAGAGGCAACGGCCTCACTGAACTCGGCCTCGTTGAAATCGGGCCACAATACCGGGGTAAAATAGAGCTCGGCATAGGCGAGCTGCCATAACACAAAATTGCTGATGCGATGATCGCCGCCGGTCCGGATCAGCAGATCCACAGGTGGTAAATCCGCCATGCAGACCTGCTCGGCCAGCAGGGACTCATCGATGGCATCGGCATCCAGCTCCCCTGCCGCCACGGCTCGGGCCAGTTTACGGGCCGCCTGAGCGATATCCCACTGACCACCGTAATTGGCAGCAATGTTGAGGGTCAGCCCCTTGTTGTCTGCAGTCAAAGCCTCGGCCTTGGCGATCCTGGCCTGCAAGCGCTCGCTGAAACGGGCTGTATCGCCGATCACCTTGAGCCGGATCCCGTTGCTGTGCAGTTGCTTGACCTCGCGGCCCAGCACTGTCATGAAGAGTTCCATCAGGGCACTGACCTCCCCTTCCGGACGCCGCCAGTTCTCGCTGGAGAACGCAAACAGGGTCAACGCCTCTATCTTGGCGCGCGCGGCAAACGTCACCGCCTCACGAACAGACTTCACGCCCGCCTTGTGGCCATAAACTCGCATCTTGCCACGACTCTGAGCCCAGCGCCCGTTGCCATCCATGATGATGGCCACATGACGAGGCAAGGACGAATTGGCACAATCACCTAACGCTGCCAAAAGCGACATTCATTTCTCCCACAAAGACAAAAGCGCCGTGCAGGGGCACTACACGGCGCTCGTAATATACCTGTCAGAGGCTTAGATTTCCATTAGCTCCTTTTCCTTCGCGGCCAGGGCGTCATCCACCAGCTTGATGAAGGAATCGGTGAGTTTCTGGATCTCTTCCTGGGCACGACGGTCATCGTCTTCGGAGATTTCTTTGTCTTTGAGCAGTGCTTTCAGATCGGCGTTGGCATCACGACGGATGTTGCGCACGGCCACACGGGCACCTTCCGCTTCGGCACGGACGATCTTGGTCAGATCGCGGCGACGCTCTTCGGTCAGCGGCGGCAGGGGCACACGCAGGGTCTGACCGTTGCTGGACGGATTCAGGCCCAGATCGGAGGTCAGGATGGCCTTTTCTACCGCCTGGATCATGGAACGGTCAAAAATGGAGATGGACAGGGTGCGGGCATCTTCTGCCACCACATTGGCCAACTGTTTCAGAGGAGTGGCAGCACCGTAATACTCAACCTGGATACCGTCGAGCAGGCTCGGGTGAGCACGGCCGGTACGGATCTTGGACATCTGGGTCTTGAGCGACTCTACGCTCTTGGCCATACGGTCCTTGGCGTCGTTTTTAATCTCGTTGATCACAGTGGTTTTCCTTTTGGCAAACGAGCCATCACGCGGCTCGTGTCTATCATATTTATCTTATTTGCCGATGTGGTGGATCAGCGTGCCTTCCGGCTCACCCATGATAACCCGACGCAATGCACCCGGTTTGTTCATGTTGAACACGCGGATCGGCAGATCGTGGTCACGGGCCAGAGTAAAGGCTGCAAGATCCATCACCTTGAGCTCTTTTTCAAGCACTTCGTTGTAGCTGAGCTCATGATACAGCACGGCGTCCGGATTCTTAACCGGATCCTCGTTGAATACGCCATCGACCTTGGTCGCCTTGAGCACAACATCGGCTTCGATCTCGATGCCACGCAGGCAGGCTGCAGAATCGGTGGTAAAGAAGGGGTTGCCGGTACCGGCAGAGAAAATCACCACTTTGCCGGCGCGCAGCTGGCTGATGGCCTCGGCCCAGCTATAGGAATCGCAAACACCCTGCAGGGAGATGGCAGACATCAGACGGGCATTCACATAAGCACGATGCAGGGCATCACGCATGGCCAGACCGTTCATAACGGTAGCCAACATACCCATGTGGTCGCCCACCACGCGGTTCATGCCCGCTTTGGCAAGACCGGCACCACGGAACAAGTTGCCGCCACCGATGACCAGACCGACCTGAACACCCAACTCAACCAGTTCCTTGATCTCTTGGGCCATCCGCTCCAGCACAGCTGGATCAATGCCAAAACCCTCGGATCCTTGCAGGGCTTCACCACTCAACTTCAGAAGAACACGTCTGTATGCAGGCTTGGGATTGGTACTCATGTCACTGATTCCTGGTCATATAAAGACCGCGACATAAGTCGCGGTCTGGGGAAACGGAAAAACCGGTTCGATTAGGCCTTCTGAGCGGCCGCGATTTGGGCTGCTACTTCAGCAGCGAAATCGGTCTCTTGCTTCTCGATGCCTTCGCCCACTTCGAAACGGGTGAAGGAGACAACGTCAGCGCCTTCTTTCTTAAGCAGCTCGGCAACGGTCATGGAAGGATCCTTCACGAACGGCTGACCAGTCAGGGAAACCTCACCGGTGAACTTCTTCATGCGGCCTTCAACCATCTTCTCGGCGATCTCTTTCGGCTTGCCGGAGTTGATGGCGATGTCGATCTGAATTTCGCGCTCTTTGGCAACGACTTCAGCAGACACGTCTTCAGGCTTGACGAACTGCGGGCTGTTGGCAGCAACGTGCATGGCCAGATCTTTGGCCAGCTCGGCAGTACCACCGGTCAGCTTGGTGATAACACCAATGCGGGAACCGTGAACGTAGGTGCCCAGGTTGTCACCTTCAACCAGCATCACGCGACGCAGGTTCATGTTCTCACCGATCTTGGCGATCAGGTTGGTGATGGTCAGTTCGACGGACTCACCGTTACCGAAGTCAGCCGCTTTCAGTGCGTCAACGTCAGCAATTTTCTGGGTCGCAGCGATATCGGCGATCTTCTGGCCCATTGCCATGAAGCTGGCATCTTTGGCGACGAAGTCGGTTTCGCTGTTCAGCTCGATCATGACGGCAACGTTGCCTTCGGTACGAGCAAAGATCACGCCTTCAGCAGCGATACGGCCTGCTTTCTTGGCGGCCTTGGCCTGACCGGATTTACGCATGTTCTCGATTGCCAGCTCGATATCACCAGCGGCTTCTTCCAGCGCTTTTTTGCAATCCATCATGCCAGCGGCAGTGCGCTCGCGCAGTTCTTTTACCAGGGCGGCAGTAACGTTAGCCATGTCCAGTATCCTCGGTCTTGAATTGACAAGAAACAGGGGCCACAAGGGCCCCTGCTAACCAATTACATCAGCTTGGTTAATAAGGGCTTTACAGTCCTTATCAATTACTCAGCTTCAACGAAGCCATCTTGTTCAGCTTGAACAACGATGTCCTGAGCGCGAGCTTCCAGTACGGTGTCAGCAGCAGCATTCAGGTACAGCTGTACGGCACGGATAGCATCGTCGTTACCCGGGATGACGTAATCAACGCCGTCCGGGTTGGAGTTGGTATCAACGATGGAAACTACCGGGATACCCAGGTTGTTGGCTTCTTTGATAGCAATGTGCTCGTGGTCGGCATCGACAACGAACAGCACGTCAGGCAGGCCGCCCATGTTCTTGATACCACCCAGGCTCTTCTCGAGCTTGTCCATTTCGCGAGTACGCATCAGCGCCTCTTTCTTGGTCAGCTTTTCGAAGGTACCGTCCTGGCTCTGGGTTTCCAGATCTTTCAGACGCTTGATGGACTGACGAACGGTTTTCCAGTTGGTCAGCATGCCACCCAACCAGCGGTGGTTGACATAGAACTGGTCACAACGACCGGCGGCATCTTTTACGGCTTCAGACGCGGCACGCTTGGTACCTACGAACAGTACCTTGCCTTTCTTGGCAGCTACGGAGCTGATGAAGTTCATGGCATCGTCAAACATCGGAACGGTTTTTTCCAAGTTGATGATGTGAACCTTGCTGCGGGCACCGAAGATGTAGGACTTCATTTTCGGGTTCCAGTAACGAGTCTGGTGACCGAAGTGAACGCCGGCTTGCAGCATGTCGCGCATAGAAACTTTAGCCATTATATACCTCTGTATTGGGGTTAGGCCTCCACACATCCCATGTAACCGACCCCAAAGGGGCACCCCGGTACAGGTGTCGATGTGTGTGTGTTATTGATTAAGGGTGATGAAATGGTGGACGCAAGTTCCCCATTCCGGCGCGCTTTATACCATACCTTTGCTCAGGACACCACCGAGCACAGTGCTAAAAATGGATCCCTGCGCGCAATGCTGACCAGAGGATTTGACGTTGTGATGACAATCACACTGGAAGTAAACGGGGGTTGGGGATAAAATTTTGGCCTGATTGCAAACGCATCTATTTTTCATTACCTGATTGTTGGGCATCGACAGGATGCGCAGTCAGGCCCCAAGAGAGATCCCATGTCCATTAAAATCAAGACACCGGAAGAGATTGAAAAGATGCGCGTTGCCGGCCAGCTGGCCGCCGATGTGCTGATCATGATAGCCCCCCACGTCAAGGCAGGCGTCACCACTGATGAGCTGAACACCCTGTGCCACGACTATATTGTCGACGTGCAGCAGGCTATTCCGGCTCCGCTCAACTACCACGGTTTCCCCAAGTCCATCTGCACCTCGGTGAACGACGTGATTTGCCATGGCATCCCAAACCACAAGAAATTGCGCGAAGGGGACATCATCAACCTGGACATCACAGTTATCAAGGATGGCTACCACGGTGACACCTCCGCCATGTTCATCGTGGGTGAGACCACACCGCTGCGTCGCCAGCTGTGCAAAGTCGCCCAGGAGAGCCTCTACGCGGCCATCAAGCAGGTGCGTCCCGGCATGTGCATCACAGAGATAGGTGCCCTGATCCAGCCCATCGTCGAGAAGGCCGGTTTCTCCGTGGTGCGTGACTACTGTGGTCACGGCATCGGCAGCGAATTCCACGAGGAGCCGCAAATCCTGCACTACCGCAATGGCGGCAAGCTGGAGCTCAAAGCGGGCATGTGCTTCACCATAGAGCCCATGGTCAACAGCAAGAAGTATCACTGCCGCATCAACCCGAAAGATGGCTGGACAGTGACCACCAAGGATGGCGGCGATTCCGCCCAGTGGGAACACACACTGCTGGTGACTGACGATGGCTGCGAGGTGCTTACCCTGCGCCCCGATGACACTATCGACCGCTATATCAAACACGGTTAACATCAAAAACCCCGGCGCCGAAGCGAGAAGGCACCGGGGTTTGTTTTTATCAGCCGCTGCGTATGCGTGCGACAAGAGCGTGAGATGCCATGGATGCCAGCCTGCTTTCCCCCCATCTGTTACCCGACGATCAGCTCACCCGTGACAACTGCAAAGAATATCTGGGCCGCTTTCTCGGCTGGTTGCACGCCCGTTTCGATGCCGGCGACAACATCATAGAGCTGGTTGCGACCCGCTCCGAATACATGGATGCGCTGCTGACCCGACTGTGGCAGAAGTTTGGCTTCGACAAGACAGATCTCAGCCTGATAGCCGTCGGCGGCTATGGCCGCGGCGAGTTGCATCCCCACTCCGACATCGACCTGCTCATCCTCTATGAAGGGGAGGAGCTGGACGAGGTGCTGGGACTGCGCATCGGTGAATTCATTACCCTGCTGTGGGATCTCAAGCTGGAGGTGGGTCAGGCGGTACGCAACGTGGCCGAGTGCATCGAGCAGGGCCGCGCCGACATCACGGTCGCCACCAACCTCATAGAGGCCCGTTTCATCACAGGCCGCAAAGCCGGTTTCGATCAGCTCACCCTGGCCACGCGTCCCGAGCGCTTCTGGCCGAGCGAGCAGTTCTTTCAGGCCAAGCGCGAAGAGCAGGCCCTGCGCCACCAGCAATTTCTTGGCACTGCCTACAAGCTGGAGCCCGACCTCAAGAGCAATCCTGGCGGACTGAGAGATATTCAGACCCTGGCCTGGGTCGCCCGCCGCCACTTCGGCGCCACCACATTGTTCGAGATGACCAGCCACGGCTTTCTCAACCGGGCGGAGTACCGTGAACTGCTCGATTGTCAGAACTTCCTGTGGAAGGTGCGCTTCGCCCTGCACATGGCCATCAACAAGGGTGACAACCGGCTGCTGTTCGACCGCCAGCGTACCGTGGCCCAGATGCTGGGGTTCGAGGGGGAAGGCAACAGCCCGGTCGAGCAGATGATGAAGCGCTTCTACCAGACGGTGCGGCGAGTCTCCGAGCTCAACGAGATGCTGCTGCAGTTGTTTGACGAGGCGATCCTCGGCAACACCGCCATGGACGTGCGCCGCCTCTGCGACGAATTCCAGCTGCGTGGCCGCCTCATCGATGCGGTGGACTCAGAGCTGTTTGGCCGTGAGCCCGCTGCCATACTGCGGCTCTTCTACCAGATAGCCCAGCATCCCGAGATTGCCGGCATTCACTCCGCCACCTTGCGCCAGCTGCGCGAGGCGAGGCGCAAACTCAATTGCTGGCTGCAGGATTTGCCCGATTGCCGCCGCCTCTTCATGGCGCTGCTGCGCCACCCCAACGGCATCGGCCAGCCCCTCACCCTGATGCACAAGTACGGCATACTGGCGGCCTACCTGCCCCAGTGGAACCTCATCGTCGGCCAGATGCAGTTCGACATGTTCCACGCCTATACGGTCGATGAGCACACCCACAGGCTGCTCAAGAACATCCATCAGTTTCCCAATCCGGCCAGCCGCCAGACCCACCCGCTCTGCCACGAGGTGTTTACCCGGTTGCGCAAGCCGGAACTGCTCAGCATAGCGGCCCTGTTCCACGACATCGCTAAGGGCCGGCGCGGGGATCACTCAGAGCTAGGCGCCGTGGACGCGCTGGAGTTCTGCCAGCTGCATGGCCTGGATCGCTACGAGAGCCGACTGGTGGCCTGGCTGGTACGCCACCATCTGCTGATGTCGGTCACCGCCCAGCGCCGCGACATCTACGACCCGGACGTGGTCACCGACTTCGCCCAGAAGGTGCGCGACGAGCAGCACCTCGACCTTATCTATTGCCTGACGGTGGCCGATATCTGCGCCACCAACGACACCCTCTGGAACGACTGGAAAGGCACCCTGCTGCGCGAACTCTATTTCGCCACCCAGAAAGCCCTGCGTCAGGGGCTGGAAAACCCGCCCGACATGCGACTGCGCATTCGTGAGAACCAGCGCCAGGCCAAGCAGATCCTGGCCCAGCGGGACGTGCCGGAAGAGGCCATCAACCAGCTGTGGAGCGACTTCAAGGCCGACTACTTCCTGCGCCACACCCCTGAGCAGATCGCCTGGCATTGCCGCAAGATCATTGAGCACGGCGACAACCCGGCGCCACTGGTGATCATCGGCAAGCACCCGACCCGGGGTGGCAGCGAGGTATTTATCTACTGCCGCGACACACCGAATCTGTTTGCCACCGTGGCCTCGGCACTGGATCAGAAAAACCTCAACATCCATGATGCCCAGATCATGAATTCCCGCAGCGACTATGTGCTGGATACCTTCGTGGTGCTGGAGCCCAGCGGCGAGCCCATCAGCCCCAACCGCACCGCCACCATCAGAAAGGCGCTGGAGAAGGCCCTGCAGGAACCGGGTAAGCTGGTGCTGCGCAACAAGCCGCTGTCGCGGCGCCACCGTCAGTTCAGCGTACCGACCCGGGTGGTGTTTCTGCCCCACAAGGGCGAAACCCGTCACACCCTGCTGGAACTAACGGCACTGGATACCCCTGGCCTGCTGGCTCGTATCGGCGCCGTGTTCCAGCAGTGTGGCCTCTCCCTGCACGCGGCCAAGATCACCACCATAGGCGAGCGAGTGGAGGACTTTTTCAGCCTCACCACACTGGCGGGGGAGCCGCTGAACCAGGCCGAACAGCTGGCGCTGGAGGATCGACTGGTGAGCCAGCTCAACCCGCAGGAATCGGCGGATGAAGCCCCTGACGGCGAGCCGTTTACAGGCCTCACAAGGCGCCTTTCCTCATCCTGATTCTTCAAATAGAACAAGTGGTTGGGCCACCTGAGTATAATAAATCGCCATTCTCCTGAAGAAATCGGCTTGAGCCCTTAAAAACAATTGGAAAAGTGTGATACAACAAACCGAATTTTTTAAAGGAAACCTGTCATGACCGAGTTGCAACAGATCATCGAAGCGGCCTTCGAGCGCCGTGATTCCATCACTCCCGGCTCCGTCGATGCCGCCACCAAGTCCGCCATCCTGCAGACCATAGACCTGCTGGACGCCGGCAAGGCCCGTGTCGCCGAGAAGATTGCCGGCGAGTGGGTGGTACACCAGTGGTTGAAGAAGGCGGTGCTGCTCTACTTCCGCATCAATGACAACGGCATCATCAAGGGCGACGATGCCCAGTACTACGACAAGGTTCCTCTCAAGTTCTCCGACTACACCGCCGAGCAGTTCAAGGAAGCGGGTGTGCGTGTGGTGCCGCCTGCGACGGCTCGCAAAGGCTCCTTCATCGCCCCCAATACTGTGCTGATGCCTTCCTACGTCAACATAGGCGCCTTCGTCGATGAAGGCACCATGGTCGATACCTGGGCCACTGTGGGCTCCTGCGCCCAGATCGGCAAGAACGTGCACCTCTCAGGCGGCGTCGGCATCGGCGGCGTGCTGGAGCCGTTGCAGGCCAACCCGACCATCATCGAAGACAACTGCTTCATCGGTGCCCGCTCCGAAGTGGTTGAAGGGGTTATCGTCGAGGAAGGTTCCGTCATCTCCATGGGCGTCTTCATCGGCCAGTCCACCCGCATCTATGATCGCGAAACCGGCGAAATTCACTACGGCCGCGTGCCGGCGGGTTCAGTGGTCGTTTCTGGCTCCCTGCCTTCCAAGTGTGGCAAGTACAGTCTCTACGCCGCCGTCATCGTCAAGAAGGTAGATGCCAAGACCCGTGCAAAGGTCGGCATCAATGCCCTACTGCGTTCCATTGACGAGTAATGCCTCTCACCATTGAGAACAAGGGCGCCTGATGGCGCCCTTTTGATTTTGGCGCCCCTGTCACAGGCAAGCCACATCGACTCGGTTAAGATAGATTGGTCAGGATCGTTTCAAACCGAGGAAGCCCGATGTACGAGAATCTGAAGAGCCTGGGGATCCAGGAACCCACCTCAGTGGACAGCTATACCCTGCGCCAGGAAGCCAATCACGACATCCTCAAGATCTACTTCAAGAAGCAGAAGGGCGAGTTCTTCGCCAAAAGTGTCAAATTCAAATACCCTCGCCAGCGCAAGACCATGCTGGTCGACTCGGGTACTCATGAGTACAAGGATGTCACCGAGATCAACGCCAATCTCAAATACGTGGTGGATGAGCTGGACAACCTGACTCAGGGCGTACATATCCAGGCAGACCCGGATATCAAACAGAAGATACTGCGTGACCTGCGCCATCTGGAAAAAGTGGTGCAGAACAAGATCAGCGAAATAGAGCGGGATCTGGAAAAACTGTAAGCTAGCACCAGCAACAACAAGGGCGCCCATCAGGCGCCCTTGTTGTTTGGCTTTAATGCGTGTCAGACCACTGGCTCATGACGCTGGTATCAGGTGTAGGCACCTCACACCTGCGCACTGCTCCCTTGAAGCACTTTTCGATACAGCAAGCCAAGATACCTGAATATTCCTTATCCAGGCTCTTTACCAAGTCGAAAAGCGGCCAACAAAAAGGGAGGCTTGCGCCTCCCTCTTCGGAACTCCGAAATCCAGGCAACAGGATTAGTTGCTCTTCATCCAGATATCCATGTCGGTTTTCAGGTTGTCGGACTTGGTACCGAAGATGGCTTGAACGCCGGAGCCAGAGACTACCACACCGGCAGCACCCAGTTTCTTCAGACCAGCCTGGTCAACCTTGGCCACATCCTTCACGCCAACACGCAGGCGGGTGATGCAGGCATCCAGAGAGGCAATGTTCTCTTTACCACCGAAGGCAGTAACCAGAGCTTCAGACATGCCGTCCTTGCTTTGGCTGACAGTCTCTTCAGCAGTCTCGTCTTCACGACCCGGGGTTTTCAGGTTCATGGCACGGATCACCACTGTGAAGACCACGTAGTAGATGACGGCGTAGACCAGACCCAGACCAACCAACAGCAGCATGTTGTCGGCACGGGGTGATTGCACCACGAAGTCGATGAAGCCGTTGGAGAAGGTATGGCCATGCACAACGCCCAGCATGTTGGTCAGCACGTAAGCCAGACCGGCCAGCAGAGCGTGAATCGCATACAGTACAGGTGCCACGAACAGGAAGGAGAATTCGATAGGCTCGGTGATACCGGTCAGGAAGGAGGTCAGGGCAGCGGAGGCCATGATACCAACAATCTTGGCGCGGTTTTCCGGCTTGGCAGAGTGAGCGATGGCAAACGCAGCGGCAGGCAGACCGAACATCTTGAACAGGTAACCACCGGCCAGTTGACCGAAGCCGTTACCGGCAGCACGGGAAGCGTCATCAGCAGTCAGGAAGCAGGTCATGATACCGTGAACAGTCTCACCGGCTGCGTTGACACAGGTACCCGCCTGATAGAAGAAAGGCACGTTCCAGATATGGTGCAGACCGAACGGGATCAGGGAGCGCTCAACCACGCCGTAGATACCGAAGGCCAGTACCGGGTTCTGGTTGGCAGCCCAGTCGGAGAAGGCACCGATGGCACCACCGATCGGCGGCCAGATGAAGGAGAGCACAACACCCAGGCCGATGGAAACAAAGCCGGTGATGATGGGCACGGCACGCTTACCGGCGAAGAAGCCAAGGTACTCGGGCAGCTGGATCTTGTAGAAACGGTTGAACGCCCAGGCAGCGACACCACCGGCGAGGATACCCCCCAGCACACCGGTATCTATGCTCTCTACGCCCATCACAGGTGCCATGACCTTCAGGGTCGCGACCATGATGCCGTAGCCGACGATGGCAGACAGACCGGATACACCGTCGTTATTGGTAAAGCCGAGGGCCACACCCACTGCGAACAGCAGGGCCATCTGGCCAAATACGGAACCACCAGCTTGCTCCATCAATTGGGAGACAATTTCTGGCAACCAGCTGAAGTGAGCGGCGCCCACCCCCAGCAGAATACCTGCAACTGGCAAGACCGACACTGGCAGCATCAGCGCCTTACCGACCTTTTGCAGATTAGAGAAAGCATTTTTAAACATGTGTGCGCTCCTGAATGAATTGTCTTCCCGTAAACGGTTCAGTCCAATTGATAGACGATCACGAGCATCATCTTTCATTGTCGTGAATTCGATTGGGGTTGTTTATTTTGACCAGCTGAATATAACCCAGCAGATCGGAAATTTCTTCCATCAGGCACAAGGGAATAAAAATTTTGGAGGGGAGATCACAAGATAATTTTGGGGGGAATTGCAGATTAATCAGGGATATATTTAGGCATTTTCATTGTATGCCATAAATATGAAAAGTGCTGTTTCGCATTGTATTTTAACCAATCAAACCAATACACAAGGAAACGCATTGTAACCAAACGTAACAGTTTGCTGTTTTTTCTATTTTAGTCTACCGATTAAAAAGGCCTCCAACAAGGGAGGCCTCAAATAAATATTATATTTTAAAGACCGGACAATATTCAGCCTTTCTGGGAACGCTTGACCGCATCAACAAAGACCGATTTCGCCTTGGTCGAACCGGCCCGCTCCGCCTCGCTGACCAATCTCATCGCCTTGTCGATGTCGCCGGCTTTCACCGCTTTCTCGATCTGGGATTGATAGAAGGCTTCGGTTTCGCTCAGCATGGGGGCCGCGCTCTTGACTGCGCCGGCTGTCGCCAGGGGCACGACAAGCTTGTTCGGTGCCGTGTTGACTACTGGGGTGTTGGCATCAATCACATCCTGATAGACAGGTTTGTAATAGTTGCTCTCGGTTTTAACGCCACTCAAATCCTCTACAGAGAGGCTGACCACGCCCCAGGGGGAGTGCGGAATGACAGGATCTTTTTCACCATAATCAACCACCCCCAGCGACTTGGTCATCAGCTTGGAAGGGCTCAAGATGGTGGTTGTTTTGTCCAGACCGCTCTGGTCTGTGTAGATCACCATGTAACTTTCGTTATTGGGGTTACCGACATAGGAGCGATCCACGGTAAACACGGCTTCCATACGATCCCCCTGCAGCATGCGTGCAGGCTCGTACTTGAACACGTCGCTGCCCAACTTGCGGGTCACATTGAATTTGGAATCAAGCATCAAGACGGTCGGGTTGAACAGCGATTTGTCGATCAACCCATCAACCGTGATGCGCAGGTCACCGGAGTTGACCGGCAACCGGAAGGCGGCAAAGTGGCTTTTCCCTTCGCTGAAAGTGTAAACGGGGGAGCTGCCATCAATGGGGATAAGCTTGGTTGCGCCCGGTTGTATGTCCTGAAACGGCAGACTGGCTACATCGCGGCAGCAGCTGCTAACCGTAGCCAATTGGCTCATCGCAACGTCGCGATTTCCCATGATGGACTTGAACTCCTGGGTCGGCGCTACCGTCGTTTCCAACGTGGCGCACCCACTCAGCACAACAGAACAGAACACAGTCAAGGCTAATCTTGAATATCTCATCGCGTGACCCTAAGAAATGTGTTGTAAAAAAAGCGCCCCCGTCATGCGGGGGCACTTGTAGTCATGACATTAGCAGCTTACCACCAAGCTTCAGCTTGAACACCGAAGTTCCAAGAATCATCCTGTTTCACGCCGTTCTCATCCGGACGGAATTGGCCATCAGAATCCAGATAGGAGGCATAAACGCGGATCTCCGGACGAGCCCAGAAGCTGGAGCCTGCGGACCATGCTTGTGCCAGGGTGTACTTCTTGCCGGTAGTGCTGGTGTCGGTACCATTGTTTGGCTTGTAGCTGTCATGGTGATAGCCAAGTTCGGCAATGGTCTTCATGGTGTCATTCCACTTGTACATCGGGCGAACGACTACGGAGAAAGTATCCTTGTCGGCGGTATCGTTCTCCAGATCACTGGCAGTACCGTAAACCAGTTGGTGACCAAATTCGACCTTGTCGCCAACCGGCAGTACACCCCAGTTGATGAAGCGCCAGCCATCGCCTTTTGATGCAGACTGGCTCATGCCACTACCAGAACCACTACCATAATCAACAGCTTGAGAAGCATAGCCATCAGCAAAATACTGAACGACAGTTTTGTTGAAGCCACCCAGCATGGACTGAGTCAGCTCTGCGGTCAGCATATGACCATTTTTCTCGTAATCCTTGCTACCCAGAGCGGCTTTCTGCTCATCGGTCAGATTGCCACGGGCGTAGTCATAACCCAGTTCAAGCGAACCGTCTTTCCACAGCGGAATGCCTGCGTAACGCAGATCCAGCACGTCAGTATCAACACGCTTGTCTACGCCAACCCCGCCAACAAACGCATCATAATCTTCCCACGGGTCATTACGCAGCCATGCAAAGGAGAGTTTGCCCGGGCCTGCCTGGATGTTTTCTACACCAGCGCCGGCACCAGACACATCCCAGTAGTAGAAGTCGGAGATGTGGATGTCGTGACGTTGATAGTAACGCTTACCGGCCCACAGGGTAGCTTCCGGCGCGAAGCCCAGCACGCCCTTGGCCTGGACGTTGAATTGGCGCAGAGCAAAGTCGGCATCGCTGCCGTTGGTGCTTTCCCAGTCACGACCCTGCTGACCGGAAACCATTGCAAACATGGAGTCTACGTAGAAGGACTTGCCATCCTTGTTGTAAGCCTCTTGACCCAGCTGAACTTCGCCGTAGGTCTCGGCTTCGTTGCCCAGACGACCGACTTTCTGTTTGGTGTAAGTTTGCAGGCTGCCGTTATCGGAAGTACCGACACCGGAACGCATGTAGCCGTGGAAATCAACGGCGAAGGCGGCTTGGGAAGCCAGGGCTGCGGTTACTGCTGCAGCGATCGGGAGCCACTTTGCTTTCATTTTCATTTTCCTTATTCCCGCTGAGAGGAGTGTGATCCTGATATTCAAGTTCTTATCACCTAGAAAAACGTTTCGGTGATAACCGGGATGGATTATAGGTAGCCAATTTCGAGACAAACATGAGCTGATTCACAAAATGGCGACAAATCGCCCACCACCACAACCAAGGGGGTTCAATGAAGATTAAAGACCAATAACTAGCAATAAATCACCCTTAAAACATAAAAAAAAGCTCAAAAAAAATCTTGAAAACGCTATCAACAATTAATTTGCTTCGAGCATTAAGGTGAAAAATATCAATTCAATGACAAAAACATGACTGAAATCGCTTTCAATGCGGAACTTTTAATTTCCCTGCATGTCGGTCAGGACTGGAATAAAAGCCCAAATACATGATTGGGTGACAGGGAAATAATCGGCGAAATGATGGGAAATAGACTCAACTGACAGGTCTGAAACGCAGAAATAAACACCCCCGTGGACGAACCCATCGGGGATGAATAAAAAATGACGAGGAAATGGCCTTAGAGTTTATTTTCCCAGCCGGTGAGCCAGGCCAATGCCACCTTTTCCGGCTCATCATCGACGGCGGCATCTATCTCGAGGCGGGGTAATAGTGCACTCGCCCCCAGCTCCTGCAACAAACCGTCGAGCTGACGACCGGCACCGCAAAAGTGTTCGTAGCTGCTGTCCCCCATGGCGATAAGGGCATAACGCCAGCCTTTCATATAAGGAGCCCGATCCGCCAGGGCGGCGGCCAAGGGTTGCAAGTTGGGCGGAATATCGCCCTGCCCCGTGGTGGCGGTGATCAGCAGCAGGAAGCGGGAGGCATCTATGTCTTCCAGCACGGCCTCATCGAAAATCTGACATACATGTCCGGCTTGCTGCAGATGTTCAGCCAGCGTCTCGGCCACCAGCATGGCTGAGCCATAGACGGTTCCCACTACAAGATCTATCTGAGCCATAACGGATTCCTTTGACGAGTATGGCTTTACAGCATGCCACAACGCCGTCAAAGGCAACACCCTGTCAGGATGCGGGAATAGAGGGGATGATCAGTAGTCACTTTCACTGCCAGGCCAGCCCAGCTCGGCGAACAGCTGCAATAGATCAAGGCCCAGCGGCGCCTGGATCCGCATCGGGACCTTGAGGATCGGGTGCTCGAAACTGAGAGTACGAGCTACCAGCAACAGGCGTTCGCAGCCGAAGTGCTCACGAAAGAAGCGATTGTGGCGACCATCACCATGAGTGGTATCGCCCACTATCGGGTGGAAAAGATGTTCCATATGGCGGCGCAACTGATGCTTGCGACCGGTTTTCGGGAACAACTTGACCAGACTATAGCGACTGGTGGGGTGCTTCTTGGAAACCGCATGAGGCAGTTCGACCTGATGCAAGCAACGAAATGCTGTTACCGCCTCCTGGGCCGGGCGATCAGGATTGCTCATGGCATCGGCGATCTTGTCCAGCTGCTCCTTGAGGGGGTAGTCGATCACCCCCTGCTCCGGGGCCCAGCCCCGCACAAGCGCCAGATACTCCTTGTGTACCTGCCGGGCGGCAAAGGCCTCTGTCAGGATACGGGCAACGGCAGGATCCAGAGCAAACAGCAGCACGCCCGAGGTGGGGCGATCGAGGCGATGCACAGGGTAGACATGGCGGCCTCCGATCAGATCCCGGGTCATCTGCATGGCGAACCGGGTCTCGGCCTTGTCGAGCCAGCTGCGGTGCACCAGCAGACCGGAGGGTTTGTTGACCGCTACCAACCAATCATCCTGATAGAGCAGAGTCAGTTTCATTGCATCACCACATCGTCACTCGGCTGCGTCTCTCTCTGAAAGCGCAAGGTCAGACTCATTTTTCCACCACTTTACCGGTCAGCAACAGATCGAAGCGACCGATGAGACGCAGCAGGCTCGCCATCTCGGCCAGCTCGTTCTTGTAGACCTCGCTCGCCATGGGATAGAGGGAGACGCTGGTAGGCAAGGGGGCTTGCAGCATGACAAGCTGCTCCATGCGCGGGATCAGCACGAATTGCAGCCACTGATCGAAGCTCAGGGTATCGACACAGAACGGCAGCTCGCTCGCCAGAGCCTCTTTGCCTGGATACTCGTCTTGCCAGCGCCCCAGGCGCTGCAACTCGGCAGTGAGTTCACCCAGCAGGCCGGCTACCAGCAGATATTGATTCATCTCGTTCTCTTCCTCATTACTGCGATACCGGCCTGACGCTCCTCTGCATGGCAGATAAAGGCTGGCCGGGTTCCTCAAAAAAGGGCGCTACTATACACCGTCCCCCTCCCCCTCTGCCATGTTCCATTGGCAAGCAAGACTCAGCGTCCCCCACTGGCTATCTGATACAACCGCTTGATACAGATTGACCCGCAAGTGGGCTAATGCGTCTTTTTCAGCTCGTAACAGGGTGGCCTTGGTGCCCCCACTGGCTATCTGATATAAGCGCTTTATAATCGGCCCGCATCACTCTTAGCCGGATCACATCATGTCTACCATCAATACGCTGACCGAGTTTCTGACCCAGGCCGATACCCAGTTTCAACTGTTTGACATGGGTCGCCAGGTGCGACCGCTGGCAAGCGACGCCTTCAAACGCATAGAGCAGCAACAAGAGCCCTATCCCTGGCCACTGCAGCAGCATGCCTGGCTCGGCGTTCATTTCTTCCAGCCGGCAGAATCCCGACACTATCTCTGGTTCCTCAAGTTTGCACTCGATGAGCGTGGCCTGCTCATCGGCAGCGGCCCCAAGCTCTTTATGGATCAAGTGGTCGAGACCCTCGGCTACAAGCTGACCGGCGATCTGGATGAAGAGAAGGCCCAGCGACTGGCCGACAATCCCTATACTTTCCGTCCTGCCGAAGCCAAGATGGCCAGCCTGCATGCCAAGCTGGCTCGCCAGCTGGAACAGGCTCCTTCCGCCTACTATGAGGGCCTGTGCCACTATCTGGCTGCGCCGGGTGACGAGGGCTGGCAAGCGTTGGGACTGCAAGGTTTTGCCGACATGGCGGAGCGGCTGCAGGACGAACGCAATCTGGCGCTGGTGTGCAAGGCCCTGCCGAAGCTACCCCAGGCCCCGCTCTACGCCCTGTGTCAGAGCCTGGAAAATGTCCCGCTGCCGCCGGCCGTGCAAGGTGCCCTGTTCGAGCGGATCGGCAAGGAACAGGAAACTGCCGAGCCCAATGCCGAAACCCTGGCCTACCTGTGCCGGGCGCTGGCTTCCTGCAACGGCAATGCGATGCGCACCAACAAGCTGCTGACCCTGCTGCAAACCCAGCCAAGCCCGGCTTTGTTGCTCGCCATCGCAGGGCGCCTCTGGCCCGACCTCAAAGAGCCAAGCCTGCTCAGCCTGTTCCTGGAACAGTTGGCGCTGCAGCCGACCCAGTTCTTCAATCAGGTGTTTGCCGAACTGGTGACCCTGCCGACCCTGCGCAATGATATGCTGGCAAGATTGCGTGATCCTGAGCGCAGCAATGCACTCGGTCAGGCTATCGGACGTCTGTTTGCCTCGGCGTAACGGTTAATGGAATAACGGCCAGGTGGGCTGCCGCCTGGCAAAGACAACTCCAGATCACACAAGGAGCCCTTGATGGGTGAAATGCTCGGTATCTTGCTGCTTATCCTCGTCGGGGGCGCCTTCTGGCATCAGCGCCGCCAAGCGGAGCTCGCCTGGCAATACATGCGCCGCTACTGCCAGCATCACGATCTGCAACTGCTGTCTCTGGCACGCAGCCACCGCGCGCTGGCACACAGGCCGCTGCGACTCTTGACCTATTACGAGTTTGAATTTTCCAGCGATGGCGAGAGCCATTATCAGGGACAGTTGCGCATGCAGGGACTGCATATAGTCGGAGTCGACCTGCCGCCCCATCGCATCCCCGCCCAATAAGGCCCCCGGTAGCCCGATACGAGGCCAGAGCGGCCCTATCCCCCGGACGCATGCCATCCCAGTAAACAAGACGCGGCGGATCACAACCTATAATGTTCAGGGATGTCCCCCGGGAGAGATCAAGATGGAATTGTTGACCCACGACCTGCCTGCCCTGTTCGCCCAGCTGGGCCTGCCCAATGACGAGCTGAGCCTGCACCGCTTCATCCACGAACACAAACTGGACAATCAGACCCTGCTGCCCGAAGCCAGCTTCTGGACCCCATCCCAGGCTGGCTTCCTGCGCGATGCCCTCTGGAATGACTCGGACTGGTCGGAAACCATAGACCAGCTGGATGTGCTGCTGCGCCAGACTGACTGATCCCTTCTTTTACCACCCGCTTTCCAGAGGAGAGCGGTTTGGTTAAGCTCTGTGCCCCGTCAAGCCCGTATCACAGCCCTACTGCGCAGGAGCCCCCATGTCCGCCCAAGAGATCATCCGCATCGCCAACGAACTGGCCGCCAAGGGGATCACCCCCTCCACTGCCATGGTCAAGGCCCGCCTCAGTCAGCCCGTTCCCATGGCCGAATTGCTCAAGGTGCTGAGCCAGTGGAAGCAGCAGCCCCAACCCACAGAACCGGCCCCGGCGAGCACGCCAGCCGCTGCCGATACCGGCACGCAGGCCGATGCCGTCAACCTGCAACAGTTGAGCGAGCAGCTCAACCGACTCGAGCAGAAAGTCGATCGCCTGACCACCCTGCTGCTCCAACGCCAACCAGACTGAGCCCCCATGTATATTCTCGAACTCTGCTTTGAGTGCTATCGCGATACCTCCCTCGGTGAGGCCGAACGGGCCATCGTCAACTACCTGGACATGCTGCGCTATCAGGGCCAGATCCTGGGACGGGAGTTTCCCACCAGCATGCATGAAGGGCAGTTCATCAGCCGGGTGGTCTGCCCCGAACAGGACAGCCTGCATCCGGACAACCAGAGTGAACAGGTCAAGCTGGCTGAACAGCAGCTCAATCAGGCAGGTCTGCTCGCACCCAAGCTCCAGCTGCAAGGGATGGATTTGCTCTCCGACAGCACAGACCCTTGCGGCCACACAGGCGAGCGGCCGAGCTGGATGCTGCTCTACACCAGTTTCCTGCACACCTGCTCGCCGCTGCGCTGCGGTGACCACTTCGCTCCCATACCGCTCTACCGGCTGCCTGCCGTCGCCAACGGCGATCAGAAACAGATCATCAAGTGGCAGGAGGATTGGGAGGCATGCGATCAGTTGCAGATGAACGGCTCCATTGCCGAACATGCGGCGCTGCACGAAATAGGGGAAGTGGGCAGCCGCCTCCATCGGCGCGGCAGCGATCTGGTCAAGCGGCTGGAGGCCCTGAGCGGCATTCCCACTTACTACTACCTCTACCGGGTCGGCGGGCTGAGCGCAGCCGAAGAGAGGAGCCGCCCCTGTCCAGGCTGCGGCGGTGAGTGGGCACTGACAGCGCCGCTGCACGATATCTTCGACTTCAAGTGCGATCCCTGCCGGCTGATCTCCAACCTCTCCTGGGATTTCAAGGATTGAGCCTCCTCCCTTGAGATGGCACTACCTTGTGTCCAGATAGCAGAAGGGCCTTGCCGGATGGCAAGGCCCTTCTCGTCTCACAGAGACAGGATCAATAGGGCAGGGTTTCCAGCCGCTCGAGGAAGGCTGGCAGCGAGGGGGCCAAGGTGAGACGGCGACCGGAATCGAGCCACTCCAGCCATACCTGACCGCTATCGTTGTCCAGCGACACCAGGGTCATCTCGTTGCGGGTGGTGGCTATGAACAGCGATGGCGTGCGCTTTAACTTGCGCAGCATCAACAGATGACCGATGAGGTTTTCCCTGAGCAGGTCCAGATCCGCCTCGTTCCACGGCAAGATGAGCTCAAGGCGCAGCCCCTTGTAGGAACAGGGGATGGGGCGACTGAACCAGTGACCAAACAGCGCCTGGGCCGCAGGATGCAGCACCAGCTCCAGCGCATTGGCCATGGCCGCAAAATCGGCCGCTTGCTGGCGCTGGTGAGGGCGCCAGGCGACCCGCCCCTCTCTGGGCTCATCCAGCTCGCAAGGGGAGCGCCAGTCAGCTTCCCATTCACACAGGGGCAATCCCCGCCTTGCCTCACCATCACGCTGCCAGCGCAAAAAAAAGTGTTCCAGGGCAGACAAGACTTGATCCGACATCGAAATTCCCCACAATTGCTGCCAAAGTTCGCTATTGCATCATCAAACCCACGAGCAGACAAGGTGAAGCATGAGACGTCGCCATCCGGTGGCGATCCCATGCAATATCCAGGTAGGGGCAAGCGCCCCTGACGCTGCAGCGCAATGGCCCATTCAACATCCGGATCCATAAACACAATGAGCAAACAAGAGAAATACGCCGGTGCCAGCGCCTTGCAAGGGCTGAGCCTGGGTCAGCAATCTGCCTACATCAGTCAGTACAGCCCTGCCCTGCTGCAACCTGTGCCGCGCAGCCTCAATCGCGACGACCTCGGCTTGACCGGCGAGTTGCCTTTCCAGGGTTGCGACATCTGGACTCTGTACGAGCTCTCCTGGCTCAATGCCAGGGGTAAACCCATGGTGGCTGTGGGTGAGGTGTCCGTACCCGCAGTGAGCGCCAACCTCATCGAATCCAAGTCGTTCAAGCTCTATCTCAACTCCTTCAACCAGACCCGTTGCGACTCGCTGGAAGCGGTACAAGCCATACTGGTCAAGGATCTGAGTGCCTGCGCCGGCAGCGAAGTGAGCGTGACGCTGTTCCCCCTGGCACAGGCACCACACCATATTGCCGCCCTGCCGGGTGAGTGCATCGATGAGCAGGATATAGAGGTTGATTGCTATGAATTCGATGCCAATCTGCTGCAAGGGGCCGCGGGCAACGAGGAGGTGGAAGAGACACTGCACAGTCACCTGCTCAAATCCAACTGCCTGGTCACCAGCCAGCCCGACTGGGGCTCAGTGGTGATCCACTATCGCGGCCCACGGCTGGATCGGGAAAAACTGCTGCGCTACCTCATCTCGTTTCGCCAGCACAACGAATTTCATGAACAGTGCATCGAGCGCATCTTTACCGATCTCAAGCTCCTCTGCCGCACGAGCCAGCTGACAGTGTATGCCCGCTACACCCGCCGTGGCGGGCTGGATATCAACCCGTTTCGCAGCGACTGGGAGCTTCCCCCCGCCAACCTGCGGCTGATCCGGCAGTAAAGTTGGGGTCCTGGCTGACAGAGAAGGACCTTGGATATCGTATCTGTCAGTAAACTCTGGACGTGCAGGGGGGGGCTTGGATAACATGCCCACACCCCTGTGCTGTCCTTAATCCAATGAATCAACTGTTTTTTCTGGCAATGATGATGTCCTCCCTGTCGGCTCCTGATCTGGATCTGGCCAAGGAGCAATTGTCTATCGATCTGCAGCAGGCCCAAACCCTGGTACTGACCGATCCTGCCAGATGTGTCCAGATCACCTCTGCCTTCCTGACACGCACAGCCAATAATCCCAAGCAAATCATCAGCAATCGCCAGGAGTATGGCTATCGCGAGCCATTGCTGAGCTATGGCACGGCAGCCCAGGCCACGGGCGCCCACCTGCTCAAGGGGGAATGCCTGCTGCAACTGGGCCAGTTCCAGGCGGCCCAGAAGGCGCTTGATCAAGGCATTGCCATGGCCACCAAGGAGCAGCAGCTGGAGTTGCAGGCCCACGGCCTCTATCTCAAGATCCGCAGCCAGAATCTGCAGGAGCACTCCCATGGCGCCAGCGCCACTCTGCTCGGCCAACTCGAGACCCTGCTCAGCACCCCCAGCCTCAAAGAGAGCCAGTTGCAGGTATACAGCCGCTTGCTGCGCACCAACGCCAGCATAGAGGCACACCAGTTTGACGAGGCCAAACGCCAGCTGGCAGAGGCACGGCGCTGGGCAGATCAGGCCAAGAACCCGCTGGCCAGCGCCTGGGTCAGCGCTGTGAGCGGCGATCTCTACCATGCCCTCCAGCAGCCCCAGCTCTCTCTTGGTGACTACATAGATGCCCAGCAACAGGCGCGAGGACTGCAGGATCCCCTCTTCCTCGGCCTACTGTCGAACCAGATAGTGAACCTCTATCAGGCGGAGCAGGAACCACAGAAGGCACTGCAATATGCCAATGAGGCCGCCAACTACTTCCACGCCCTCGGCAATCCCTCCCTGCTCAGCGATGCGCTGATCGTGCTGGCCCGCCTCAACCGGGATCAGGGCGAGATGAACATGGCGCTGGTCTACTTCTTCAATGCGCTGGATCTGCTGGACGAGGGCAATAACCGCACCCGCATCGCCAATCTCAAGTACGAGATAGGCAAGACCTATCTGCAAACCGGCAATCTGACCCTGGCCCGCAACTACCTCACGGCGGCCCGTCAATCCCACGAACTGGGGGACGACAAGGAGCCGCTGATCGACACCCTGCTGTTGCTGGGTGAGCTGCACCTCAAGCAGAAGGAGGCGGGCATCGCCATCCTTCAGCTGGAAAATGCGCTGGCGCTGGCCAACCAGATTGGCGACGCCCAGCGCCAGTTCGAGATCTTCCGTCTGCTCTCGGTGGCCTACGAGCAGAAGGGCTACCTCAAGCAGGCGCTGGACAGCTACAAGAATTTCCACCAGCGCAGCGAGCAGGTACGCCAGCAGCAGGTCGATCTGGAGCAGGAGGCGATCCGCGACAACTATGTCCAGGTGGAGCGGGAACAGCAGATCAAGGAGCTGGAACAACAACTGGATATCAGCCAGCATCAGCAGGATCGCTACCTCTGGTCGAGCGTAATCACGGGCCTGCTGCTGACCCTGTTCATCTATCTGTTCTTCACCCTCTGGCTCAAGCTCAGGGTCGCACGCCTGCAGGGCAAACAACTGGGTGAGGCCATCTTGATCGAGCCACGCACCGGCCTTGCCAACTGGCAGCGGCTGATGAGCCGCTGGCCGCGGGAGATGGCAAGACGCCAGCAAAAATCAGAACGCTGGTATCTGAGCGAACGGCCCACCAGTGAATTTGACGACAAGTTGCATTACCTGCTGTTTCGGGTGCCCTTTCTGGTGAACAGCCTGGAGCAGCACGGCTATCAGGTGAGCCGAGAGATAGAGCAGGCTTTCGGCGCCTATATCAAGGGGCTGACACCGCAGGATGGCCGCATCTATGATTTGCGCGAAGGCCATCTGCTCTACGTGGTGCCCCAACGCCACGTGGAGGATCTGCACAAGCTGGCTCAGGATCTGCTCGCGGCCTTTGCCGCTTTCCCCTGCCAGCACTCGCTGGATCGCCACATCAGCCTCGGCATCGTCAGCCACCCCTTCCTGCCCAAGGCGGCGACCGCCCTCGATCACCACGGCCTGTTCGACCTCTGCTATCTGGCACTGGCCGGAGCCATTCAGCTCAGTGAAAAATACCAGCAAAGCGTCTGGCTGGAGCTTGCCGCCATCGATTGCCAACAGGCCGCATTTTTTAATGGGGATGTGTGGCAATGCTGCTTGATGGCAATTGACAAGGGACTGGTAAAAGTAAATTCTTCTCATGAAAAGCAATGGGTTAATTGGCTTCGACTTTCACGGACGAAAGCACCGGATAACCAATAACCCTATAGATAATCAACTGGGTCTGGAACTGGGTTCGACCGCCGTTGCTATCCAACACAAAAACGATAATGACAACAGGGCGACCTGAATAATGAATGATATCGCTGCCGTAGCAGGACAATTGGCCAGACTCAGGGAATCCCTTCAGCAAAAGCAGCTGGAGCTAGACGGCATAGTCACTTTTTCCGATGCAGAGCGAGCCCGCAGCATCCAGTTCATCGGTAAATTGATGCAAGCCTGTCGTGGCCATGACAGGGAGCTGGACAACAAGCTCGCCAAGCTCAAGCAAAAACTCGACGGCAATCCGCCGCTCTCCTCGCTGGATGCCGACCTCGCCGTCATCGAAAAGCTGTTGCAGCAACATGGCAATGCGCTGGAAGAGTCCATCAGCCTGACCAAGTCCGCCATCGACCTTGGCACCAAACAGCTCAAATCCATCAAGGGCTTCCCGGAGGATACCCGCAAGTCCCTCAAGGAGTTTCTGGCAAGCACAGATGGCTATGGCATCGGCGACCATCAAAAGAAAGTGATCCGCCTGCTGGAGTTTTACCAGCAGGCCATCAAGATCCAGCTGCTGCCGACCCAGCCCCTGCTAGCCCCGGCTCCCGCCGCCAGCGTGCAGGCCATGGCCATCACAGAGCTCTCGTCCCCTGAGCCTGTGATCCCCTTTGACGCCAAGGCTCACGCCCATATCGCCGACGAGTTGCAACGGCTCATCACAGAGCTGGATTTTGCCGGCGCCGTTGGCGAGAGTCTGGCGGATATCCGCCGCCAGTTGCTCAATGGCATCACGCCACCGCTGCTGGCGGAGATCTGCCTGCAGGTGATAGAGCTCATCATTGAGGGCACCCGCGAGGAGCGAAAATCCTCCCAGGCTTTCCTGAGCACCCTCAACGAGAGCCTCTCTGCGGTGCATTTCAGCTTCACCGAATCCCTCGACGAAGGGCGCGCCCTGCAAAGCGCCACCCAGGATACCCGTCAGGCCATCGACAAGGAGCTACGAGCCCTCGACCATACCCTGGCCAGCCACGACGCCTTCGGCGAGCTCAAGGATGCCATCTCGGGCCATATGGGTGCCATCAACATGCTGCTGCAGGACAGGGAAGCCATGGCTACCCGTGAGCGCCACCTGCTCACCCGCCTCTCCACCATGGAGGCCAAGCTGCGACTGATGAAGGAGGAGACCGCCGAGTACAAGAAGCGGCTCACCATCCAGAAACACAAATTGTTCCTCGACAGCCTGACCCAGGTACATAACCGGGCGGCGCTGGACGAGCGGCTCGAACTCGAATACAAGCGCTGGCTGCGCTACAACACTCCACTCTGTCTGGCCATCATAGACATTGATCACTTCAAGAACATCAATGACAACTATGGCCACATGGCCGGCGACAAGGCGTTGAAGGTGGTGGCCAAGGCATTGCAGGGCGCCCTGCGCGATACCGACTTCATCGCCCGCTTTGGCGGTGAGGAGTTCGTGGTGCTGCTGCCGAACATCAACCCGGACAAATACCAGAAGCCGCTGGAGACACTGCGCCAGACCATCAAGAGCATTCCGTTCCGCTTTCGGGATGCAAGGGTCGAGATCACCATCTCCATCGGTGCCACCCTGTTTCGGGAAGGGGATCACACCACGGATGCGTTCGAGCGAGCCGACAAGGCGCTCTACAGCTCCAAGCACTCGGGTCGGGATCAGGTCAATCTGGCCTGAATCCGGGCTGAGCTGCGGCTAAAAAAGCAGCAAACGCACTTCTCCCCTATTCCCCTGCCCTACCGCTTACATCTACTATCAAATTCAAGGGATGCCACATGGCATCCTGTTTTCTCCCCAGGGAAAAGCACAACGATAACAAGCGAGTGAAAGGGGAACTTATGATTACGCACATCAATCCTGTGGGCAGCATGGACTTGCTGTCACAACTCGAGGTGGATCGCCTCAAACAGACTGCTTCCAGCGATATCTATCAACTGTTTCGCAACTGCTCGCTGGCGGTGCTCAACTCAGGTAGCCATACCGACAGCTCCAAAGAGATACTGGAGCGTTTCAAATCCTTTGATATCCATGTGATCCGGCGCGAGCGCGGGGTCAAACTCGAACTGTTCAATGCCCCCGAGCATGCCTTTGTGGATGGCGAGATCATCCGTGGCATTCAGGAGCACCTCTTCTCCGTGCTGCGCGACATCCTCTATGTGTCGACCCAGCTGGAGTCGAACCGACTGGTCAACCTGACCAGCTCCACCCATATCACCAACGTGGTGTTCGCCATACTGCGCAACGCCAAGGCGATCCTGCCGGGGGCGGATCCCAATCTGGTGGTCTGCTGGGGCGGCCACTCCATCAACCCCATTGAATACCAGTACACCCGCGAGGTCGGCAGCGAGCTGGGATTGCGCGAGCTCAACATCTGTACCGGTTGCGGTCCGGGTGCAATGGAAGGGCCCATGAAGGGGGGCGCCGTCGGCCACGCCAAGCAGCGGGTACGCAATGGCCGCTACATAGGTCTGACCGAACCTTCGATCATTGCCGCCGAGCCGCCCAACCCCATCGTCAACGAGCTGGTGATACTGCCGGATATCGAGAAACGGCTGGAGGCTTTCGTGCGTCTGGGCCACGGCATCATCATATTCCCGGGCGGGGTCGGCACGGCCGAAGAGCTGCTCTATCTGCTCGGCATCATGATGCATCCGGCCAATGAGCGCCAACCCATGCCGATTATCTTGACCGGTCCGAAAGAGAGCGCCGATTACTTCCGCGCCATAGATGACTTCGTCAAGGCTACCCTGGGCGAACCCGCTACCAGCCTCTACCGGATCATCGTCGGCGATGCGCCGGAAGTGGCCCGGGTGATGAAGGAAGCGATGCCGAAAATTCGCGAATATCGCAAATCGGTCGGCGATGCCTACTCCTTCAACTGGTCCCTCAAGATCGAGCCCGAGTTCCAGCTGCCGTTCGAGCCGGATCACGCCAGCATGGCCAGCCTGGATCTGCATCGCAACCAGCCGCCCCAATTGCTGGCAGCCAACCTGCGCCGCGCCTTTTCCGGCATCGTCGCCGGTAACGTGAAGGAAGGGGGCATCCGCGCCATCGAGAAGAAAGGCCCCTTCAAGCTGCACGGCGACAAGGAGCTGATGCACCTGATGGACAAGCTGCTGGAGAGCTTCGTCAAACAACAGCGCATGAAACTGCCTGGCACCCAATACGTACCCTGTTACGAGATAGTTCGTTAAGGGCAGTAAGCCGCCGGTGACCAGCGACAACATGGCACAAGGGGCGCAGCAGCGCCCCTTCCTTTTGCCATCTGTATGAGCATCTGACGCTCTGGCACCACCTGAACACTGTCATCAAGGCTGCCAGTTGTTACAATGGCGCGTCCTGACTGCCAAGAGTCCCCCATGCCACACCTGCTTATCATCGATGCCCTCAACCTCATCCGCCGTCTGCACGCGGTGCAAGCCCAGCAGGCGCTGACCCCGGCCCAGGCGCTCATCGCCACCCGTGCCAATCTCATCAATACCTGCCGCAAGCTGCTGGCGGGCAGCGAGCCGACCCACGTCATAGCGGTATTCGACGGCGAGATACACAGCTGGCGCAAAGAGGTCTACCCGGCCTACAAGGAGGGACGAACCCCCATGCCGGTGGAGCTGCGTGAAGGTCTGAACACGCTGCAGGATGCATTCTGGGAGTGTGGCGTAGACGCGTTGCTCTCCCAGACCGATGAGGCGGACGATCTCATCGCCACCCTGGCCAGCGGCATCGCCCAGCACGGGGCAAGGGCCACCATCATCTCTACCGACAAGGGGTTCTGTCAGCTCATCTGCCCGCAGATCCAGATCAGGGACTATTTCAACAAACGCTGGCTGGATGCCGCCTTCGTCGAGCAGCAATATGGTGTGGCACCGGCCCAGCTGGTGGATTTCTGGGCCCTGACCGGCATCAGCGGATCCAATATCAAGGGGGTGCCCGGCATAGGCCCCAAGACGGCGACCCAATTACTGCAGCAATATGGCAGCCTGTCGGCGCTGCTCGCGGCCTGCCAACAGGAGGAGGCCAGCAAGCCCTTGCTCAAGCTGCGCCAGCATCAGGACGATGCCCTGCTGGCCCAGCGTCTGGTCCGGCTGCAGCGTGATATTCCCCTGGGTTTCAACTTGCGGGAAATACGCTATCCCCCAGCACCCGAGAGCGAGGCATGACACCGACGTCCCCCATTGACCAGCAATCCTGCCAATCATGACGGGACTCACCCTTGCTGTTGACAAAAACAGATAGAATGTAAAGAAACATGGAGGGTTAGTTGTATAAATGGTATAAAACGGCCGAATCCTCCCCCTCTGTTCCCTAGAAGTGGATACCTCTCATGTCAAAAAGAAAGATTACCGTTATCCCGGGCGACGGCATTGGCCCCAGCATCATCGAATCCGCCATCCAGATCCTGACCCACGCCGGTTGTGACTTCGAATACGAGTATGCGGATGCCGGTCTGGTCGCGCTGGAGAAGCACGGCGAGCTGCTGCCCCAGGCAACCCTGGATCTGATCGAGAAGAACAAGGTCAGCCTGAAAGGCCCGCTCACCACCCCGGTCGGCGGCGGCTTCACCTCCATCAACGTCTCCCTGCGCAAGAAATTCAACCTCTACGCCAACGTCCGCCCCGTCATCTCCTTCAAGGGCACCAAGAGTCGTTACGAGAACATCGATATCATCACAGTGCGCGAGAACACAGAAGGGATGTACTCGGGCGCCGGCCAGAAGCGCAGTGATGACAACAATAGCGCCGAGGCGATGAGTATCGTTACCCGCGACGGGGCAGAACGCATCGTCAAGTTTGCCTTCGAACTGGCCCGCCAGGAAGGACGCAAGAAAGTGACCATCATCCACAAGGCCAACATTCTCAAGTCCACCTCTGGCCTGTTTCTGGAAGTGGCCCGCGATGTCGCCGCTCGCTACCCGGATATCCAGAGCGAAGAGATGATTGTCGATGCCGCCTGCATGAACCTGGTGATGTACCCGGAGCGGTTCGATGTCATGGTCACCACCAACCTGTTTGGCGACATCCTCTCGGATCTGTGCGCCGGTCTGGTGGGCGGTCTGGGTATGGCACCTGGTGCCAACATCGGCGATGGCGCCGCCATCTTCGAAGCGGTCCATGGCTCGGCGCCGGATATCGCAGGCAAGAACATCGCCAACCCGACCTCGGTGATCCTCGCCTCCATCCAGATGCTGGAATACCTGGGCATGCAGGACAAGGCTGAGCGCATCCGTGAGGCAGTGCGCGCCACCATCGAATCCGGTGATCGCGTGACCCGGGATCTCGGGGGGACCGCCTCTACCAGCGAGTTCACCCAATCCATCATAGACCGTTTGTAATTCATCTTAATTCGTTGATTCAAAAGGGGAGCTCAGGCTCCCCTTGTTTTATCTCGCGGCGCGCTACCCGCCTAGTCAATTGACTACTATGTTCAATGCATAAGGGATAAGGAGATCCATTATGCGCGCTATTTTTCCCCTGTTGCTTATCAGCAGCAGCGTCATGGCAGTAGACAGACCGGTCGGAAATGCTTGGAAACAGCTTCCGGCAGCCCAGTCGCAGCCCGCCAGTCAGGTATGGCGTTCCAGCCTGGATACCAATGATCTGCTCAAGGCGCCCAAACCGCTCTCCTTCGGGGTAGACATCATGACGGACAGCGACGGCAACCAGCAGGTTACCGCATACCAGAAGCTGAATTTGACGGCGGAGAAGAGCGTTAGCCTCTCCTTCGAGCACCACAAACCCAGGATCAAGTTCAAGGCTGCTGGCATGAATACGGCCATCAAACTCAGAGGGGATGGGGTCAAGTTGCAGTTCAATCCGGTCGACAAGAGCATCCCCCTGCAGATAGAGCTCAAAGTCACGGATGACGAGTCATCCCTGCGTCTCGACTACCGCTTCTGACACTGGCTGCATGGCGCAGATAGCAAAAGACCGATGGCATCGCTGCCATCGGTCTTTTTTCTGCTCACGGCAAGGGGCCGGATGTCACTCCTTGGCTTCCAGCTTGGAGACCCAGTACTTGTTGTAGACGTGTACCGTGATCTCTTCGCGATCGTGATAGAGCTGCTTGGCCTGAATGACGAAGGCGTTGTCTACCTCCTTGAGCAGGCCGCGCAACACCTCTATGTTGTGTACCGCTTCGGCGTAACGCTTCTTCATCGGCAGCTTGAGGTTGAACATGGCCTCCTGACAGTCGTTCTCGCGGAACCAGTCAGCGATCATGTGAACAACCCGCGCCGGCTTCTCCACCATGTCGCACACCAGCCAGTAGATATTCTTCTTGCTGGGGCGCCACACAAAACCATCATCACGCAGGTGCTTCACCTGACCGGTATCCATCAGGGACTGGGCCATGGTGCCGTTATCCACCGCTGTCACCATCATGCCGCGACGTACCAGCTGATGGGTCCAGCCACCCGGGCAGGCGCCCAGATCGACGGCTTTCATGCCGGAGGTGAGGCGCAGGTCCCACTCTTCCCGCGGTACGAACACATAGAAGGCCTCTTCCAGCTTGAGGCTGGATCGGCTCGGTGCATCCGGCGGGCAGCGCAGACGGGGAATGCCCATGTGGAATTCGGAGTTGTTGAACGAGTAGGAATACCCCAGCAACAGGTGATCGTTGGCCATGAAGAAGGCGTGGAACACAGGACGGTGCGGCGTCTCTTTCTTGGTCAGCAACTCCTTGCTGCGCAGGGCCTGACGAAGCGGCACTGTGAACTTGCGGCAGAAGGCCGACAGCTCTTTCGCTTCGTTGGTATCGGCGGTTTCAACTCGCAGATCGCCACAGATGGTGTATTCACGGGTCGCTTCTATGATGGGCGAGATCCGATCAGCCACATCCAGATCCTTCAGCTCGTGGGTCACCACCAGCATCTGACGGATGAAGATAAGCTCTCTGAATGGCAACTTGCGCGCCAGCAGATCGGCCTGCTCCTCGTCATACAACTCGAATATCACATAACCGCTGTCGTCCTTGACCCGGGCGAAACCGTAGCACTGCATGTTACTGGCACGCTCGGTGATCTCTGCCGCCGCCTCTTTCTCAAAACCGGGGCGGCAATAAAGCAGCAGATTATTCATTTTTTCCTCCAAGACGACAGCCAGCCCATATCAGAGCCGCCCATCCCAACATAAAACAGAGGCCACCGGCCGGGGTAATGAGCCCCAGCCCCTTGCTGCCAAGCAGCACCATGGCGTAAATACTGCCGCAGAATCCAAGGATCCCCAGCAAAAATGCGGTGCCAGCGAAGGTGATTACCTTGCTGCGCACACCGCACCAACCCAGCACCAGCAGGGCCAATGCGTGAAAAAACTGATAGTGCACGGCGGTGTTGAACGCCGCCAGCTGCGAAGCCGTAATACCGCTCGCCGCCAGACCGTGGGCGCCATAAGCCCCCAGCATGGTCGCCGTCAGGCCAAAAAAACCCGCCAGTACCAACCAATGTCGATGGATCTGCATTCTTACCCTCCTCGTTCTCTCCGTCGCGACCGTCAGCCCTGTGCCAGCGTCGCCGCGATGAAGCACCTGATATGATCAGCCGCCTGCTGCAGGTTCTCCTGCTCGCTCACGCCGCTGGCTTTTCGCGGTTTGAAGCCATGGTCACCATCGGTCAGCCAGTGGACCGATACGTGGGGTGAGAAGGGAAAATCTGCCAGTTCGGCGCGCGTGCCGAAGGTGTCGCGCTCCCCTTGCAACAGCAGGGTCGGCGTCTTGATCTGCTTGAGCACCTCGCCCCGCCAGCGGTCGGGCTTGGCCGGGGGGTGGAAAGGATACCCGAGAATGAGCAATCCTGCAGCATTCATCTCGTCCCCACCTTCGCCATACAGCTCTGCCGCCATGCGTCCCCCCATGGACTTGCCCGCCAGGAACAGCCTTGGGTGAGCGAACAGCTGCGCCATCTGGCGCCAATGGTCGAGCAATACCGGCTGCCTATCCGGCGGCCTGCGCTTGCCATCCTGGGCCCGATTGGTCATGTAGGGGAAGTTGAAACGCACTACCTCGATATCGGGCCCCGCCAGCAGGCGTGACAGCTCGCAAAGAAAAGCGTGTTCCATACCGGCCCCGGCGCCATGGGCCAGCAAGATGCGAACGGGGGCATCACTCGCCCCCTCTCTCATCACATCAGGCATCGGCGAGGCGTGCCCGGCGACGAGCCTCTTCCTGCTCCACCAGCTCCAGCATCCAGTCGCGGAAGGCCACTATCTTGCCCTGATCGGACTGCTGCTCCTGGCATACCAGGTAGAACGCATTCTTGCTCACCAGCACCTGCTCGAACGGGCAGATAAGGCGTCCCGCTTCGATTTCTGGCTGGGCCAGCACACTGTGACCAAGCGCCACCCCCTGACCGTGGATCGCCGCCTGGATCACCATGGTGGAGTGACTGAAGATAGGTCCCTGATTGACGTTGGGCGCATCGATGTCGAGCTGGCGAAACCAGGCCTTCCAGTCACGGCGGGAGGTATCGTGCAACAGGGTGTGGCGGATCAGATCATCCGGGGTGCGCAGCGGCTTGGGGCCGGTCAGCAACAGCGGCGAGCAGACAGGGATCAGGTACTCGGTGTGCAGCTTGTCGGCACGCAGTCCAGGCCAGTTGCCACGGCCGTAGTAGATGGCCACGTCCACATCGTCGGTCAGCGACCCCTCGTCCATGTCCACCGCCTTGATCCGTACGTCTATGTCCGGATGACGTTCACTGAACTTCACCAGTCTGGGCACCAGCCACTGGATGGCAAAACTTGGCTGCAAGCTGACGGTGAGTGCCCCCTTGGCACTGCGGGCCAGCAGCTTGTCGGTCGCCTCCGAGATGGAGGTGAAGATGTCTTTGATATCGAGGAAGTAACCCTGCCCCTCTTCGGTCAACAGCAAGGAGCGGTTCTTGCGGCGAAACAGCTTGATGCCGAGATACTCTTCCAACGCCTTGATCTGGTGACTGATGGCAGCCTGGGTCACAAACAGCTCTTCCGCTGCCCGGGTGAAGCTTAAGTGACGAGCCGCGGCTTCGAATGCTTTCAGGGCATTGAGCGGGGGTAAACGACGAGACATGAGACCAGCCGACGATGAGTTTTTCTAATGGGCCGCATTATAATTTGTCGGTTGCGGGTCGACCAGTGAATAAACATAATTCGCTTCGCAATCCGTTGTCATATGGCTCACTTTTTCTCTTCCATGTTGGTTTACATGTGATTTTTGTGAGTCAGTGGTCTGCGATTGTGGTGTTGTGTTTCTTCCTCTGCGGGAAGAGGGGCTTAAATCGGACCGATTTAACCCAGTCTGTCATCTGAATGTGTTTGGCGCCTCCGGTTGGATGGCGCCTTTTTTCTTATCCTATACCTTGAACTGCCCCACCAGCTGCTGCTGTTTGTCCGCCAACGCCGACAACTCGCGCCCATTTTCGGCGGAGGTCGCCGCCTCGGCCCGTATGGTATGGCTCACATCGCGAATGTTGCTGACGTTGCGATTGATCTCGTCCGCCACCCCGCTCTGCTCCTGCGCCGCCCTGGCAATCTGCTCGTTCATCTGATGAATGGTCGCCACCGCATGGATAATCTGCTCAAGTACGCTGACCGACAGATCCACTTTTGTCAGCGTCACATCCGCCTGGCTGTGACCCGTCATGATCGCCTTGACCACGGCCTCGGTACCGGACTGAAGCTGCCCTATAAGGGTCTGGATCTCGACGATGGCATTCTGGGTACGCCCCGCCAGATTGCGCACTTCGTCGGCCACCACGGCGAAGCCACGGCCCTGTTCACCGGCCCGCGCCGCCTCGATGGCGGCGTTCAGCGCCAACAGGTTGGTCTGCTCGGCGATCCCCTGGATCACCACCAGTATGTCGTTGATGTTGTCGCTGTTGGCGGCGAGTCGCTCCACCACAGGTTTGGCATCGCTGATCACCGCCATCAACTTGCGCATGGCCTCCTGGGTATCGGCCACCACATACTTGCCCTCCTGCGCCGAGGTATCTGCCTGGTTGGCCGCCGCCACCGCCGAGTTGGCGTTGCCCGCCACCTGCAAGGCAGTGGCACTGAGTTCCTCGAATGCAGTCGCCACCAGATCCACCTCCTGGTACTGGGCCTGCATGCCGGCACTGGTGCGTTCGGCAACCTGAGCCGCCTGCTCCGCACTGGCGCGGGTGCCCGCAACGGTATCAATCACCTGACTGATGGTGGATTGCAATTTGTTGAGGAAGCTGTTGAACCACTTGGCCAACTCGCCAATCTCGTCATCGCGATGCAGGTCAATCCGCTGGGTCAGGTCTCCCTCCCCCGTGGCTATGTCCTTGAGGCGAGCCACCACGGCGCGAATGGGGGCAACTATCTGACGAGCCATCAACCAGATGCAGAGCAGGGCTACCACCGAAATCACGCCGCCAATCACCAGTTGGGTGACCACGCTGCCATTGGCCTGGTTGGAGAGTTCGTCTTGCAGCTGGCGGGCCGAGGCCAGCACAACGGTGCGGGGAAGCTCGATATAGATGCCCCATTTGTGCTCGGTGCCGCGCATGCTGACCGGCACGAAGGTTTGCAGCAGAGTCCCGTCAGGACTCCAGCGTGTCATTGTCTGCCCCTGGCCGATCCAGCCTTTCAGATCGCCAGCCAGTGCCTGATATTGCTGCCCCAACGGGCTGCCCAGGGTGACGTCAAACCCATCCACCCCGGCGGCTCGCCCTTCGTGACTGACCAGCAATACCTTGCCCTGCCCGTCGTACAGCGCCTGATCCATCTCCTTGACCAGACTTTGCAGGGTCGCCAGCGAGATATCGACCCCGACCATGCCAAGCAGGTTCTCCTGCTCCAGCAGGGGCACTGTCACCGAGGTCATCAGCACCTTCTGCGACCCCACATCATCGAGGTAGGGTTCGAGCAGGCAGAGCGCCTTGCTGCGAATGCTGCAACGATACCAGTCGTTCTCCACGCCACCTGCTGCCGTGGGGCTCTCGTCCACCAGCACGGATTCGTCTTGCACCTCAGCTTCTATCTTGCCGTCGACCCGGGCCCAGTAAGTGGAGAAGCGCCCCTTGTCATTGGCACCCAGCTCGCTGGAACCGTGGTAGTTGCTGTCCTCCCCATCCAGCTGATCGGGCTCGAACACCGCATAGACACCAAGCAGGTTGGCGGAAGCCGCCGCCGCATCGTGCAGTTGCTGATTGACGGCACCACGCAGCGCCTCGGAAGAGCCAAAGTTGTCGGCCGCATTCTTGCGCTGGAACAATATGCTCTGAGCCAGCAGAGTGGTACGGAAATAGGCCTCATCCAGATAGCTGGTGACCTTGGCCGCCTGCTCGGATCCCATCGCCTTCATCCAGTTTTCGGCCGAGCGTTGCGCCTCCTCAGTGGTGGAGGTCAGCACCTGATCCTGCATCCGGGCGGCGCTATAAAGAGAAGAGGCAACCAGGGCACCAGCACTGGCCAATAAACAACAACCGGCGATCAGGGTGATTCGCCCCTGAACAGAAAGAGAACTCATGCCACCATTCCTAGCTCATACAGATGTGATCAGTGTATCGGTTTTGGATACAAAAACTTAACCTAATCAAGCAAAATCCAGGCTCAGCTGGTTAACTTCCCCGTCACGAGGAAGGCCCACCACCAGTCCTAGCAGTCGAATGGGCTTGCCCTGCGCCCGCAGCAGCCCTTCATGGAGCAGATCGTGAAACAGCTCGGGCTGATAGCCGCCACGGCGATAGACAGTGGTCTGCTGAAAATCGGCGAACTTGAGCTTGATCCCCTGCCCCATCAACTGCTCCCTGGCATAGCCAGCGGCAAAACGACGCTCCAGCTCGGGAATAAGCTGGCTCAGTACCTGCCAGCAGGCGGCCTCATCCAGCACATCGCTGGCCAGCGTTGTCTCCACGCCAATGGTTTTACGGATCCGCTGCGCCTGCACCGGCTGATCATCACGGCCCCAGATCCGACCAGTCAGCATCTCCCCCAACTTGCCAAACCGGGCGATCAGCTCATCACTGCTGAGCACTCTTGCATCCTCGCACGAATAGAGTCCCTGGGACTCCAGCCGATCGGCCGTCTTGCGTCCGATCCCCGGCAACTTGGCCAAAGGCAACTGGCGCACGAACTCATCCACCTCCTCTGGCCGGATCACGAACAGGCCGTCGGGTTTGCGCTGCTCCGACGCGAGTTTGGCCAGAAATTTGTTCGGTGCGACCCCGGCCGAAGCGGTCAGCCCCAGTTCGGTCACTATAGCGTGGCGGATCTCGGCCGCCATCAGGGTGGCACTGCCACCACAGCAGTTACTGTCGGTGACATCGAGGTAGGCTTCGTCCAGCGAAAGCGGCTCCACCAGCTCGGTGTAGCGCAGGAAGATGGCGCGCAGCTGACGGGAGGTCTCCTTGTAGACCGCCATTCGTCCCGGTATGAGTACAAGCGGCGGGCAGAGCTTCTTGGCCAGACCACTCGGCATGGCGGAGCGCACCCCGAAACGGCGCGCCACATAGTTGCAGGTCGAGATGACCCCCCGCCGATCGGAGGAGCCCCCTATCGCCAAGGGTACGTCCCGCAGAGCCGGGTTGTCCCGCATCTCTACCGCCGCATAAAAGCAGTCCATGTCGATGTGAATGATTTTGCGCATACCACTGTACGAATAAACAGTTAACTCACCCATGCTAACCCAGCGCACCCGTTTCTGCCATCGGCATGAAACAACGAACAGGCATAGACTCTTAAGGCACCACTCACAACAACTGACAAGGAGGAAGGGCATGAGAGCACTCTGGCTGGGAGTAGGACTGGGACTCTGCCTGCTGCCGCTGTTTGGCAGTACCAAGGACCACCCGACCGCCGAATGCAGCTGGCTGCATGATCGCATCGAGACACTGGAGAAGGCCATCAAGCAAGGGGATGAGCTGGGAACACGGGAGGAACTGGCGCGCTGGAAGGTCGAGTTCAAAAAGAAAGCCTGTCATCAATACGACTACTGAATCCCCCTTCCACCAAAGAAAAAGCGGGCTGACCCCAAGGTCAGCCCGCCTGCCATTCAGCCTTGGCCCGAGTGCAACTCGAAAACCCAGGCCCGCTCAGATGATCCGGTTATCGGTCAGCATCTTGCGACGGGCCTCTTCCTTGGCCATCTTCTTCTTGCGGTTGTCACAGGGTTCCGGGCAATCGCACTCTTTTTCGATACCTATAGTGCCCAGTCCGCCACAGGAGCCGGAAATGGTCTTCTTCTGGAAGATGTAACCTATGGCCATGGCCACCACAACGACCAGAAATACCCCGAAGGTGATCAGAAAAATCTGCATGCTAGTGCCCCTTACTTTCTAACCAGGTACTGTTTGAACGCATCTGAATAGGCTTCGTCAAACCCATCGGCCGTCTTGGTGATCACGAAGATCGCCAGTCCGCGCTCCTTGGCATACGCCAGGCTCTTCTCGGGCCCGAGCACCATGAACACGGTCGCCAACCCGTCTGCGGTCATGCAGGAAGGGTGAATGACGGTCACCGACACCATGCGATGCTGGATGGGTTTGCCCGTCATGGGATCGATAGTGTGGGAGAAACGCTGGCCATCCATTTCGTAGTAATTGCGGTACTCGCCTGAAGTGGCAACCCCGTTGTCCCCCGGCACTATCACTTCCTGCACAGAGCCGGCATTGGCGGTCGGCTTCTCGATGGCCACGCGCCAGGGGTGCCCCTTGCCGTTGACGCCATTGATCCGCAGCTCGCCGCCGATCTCCACCAGATAATTGCGAGACCCCATTGACTCCAAATACTCAGCCACCTTGTCCACCCCGAAGCCCTTGGCAATGGCAGAGAGATCCACGTAGAGGTCCGGAATATCTTTTTGCAACGTATCTGCATCGGCGGAGGTGATCACATGCAAATTGCCCAGACCAGTCTTCTGACGGGTCTGGGTGATCAGCTCCTCGGAGGGGATCCTGGTCGGACGCGCATCCGGCCCGAAGCCCCACAGATTGACCAGGGGGCCGACGGTAACGTCAAGCGCCCCACGGCTCTCACGGCCCAGATGCAGGGATTCAGTCACCACCCGGGCAGTATCGCGAGAGACCACCACAGGGGTCGAGCTTCTGTGCTGGTTGAAACGGGACAACTCGGAATCGGGGCGGTACGTCGACATCTGGTCGTTGACCCGCTCCAGCAGAATGTCTACTTCAGCCTGAAACTTGGCCGGATCCTGGATGATCTCATCCGCGACCTTGATGGAATAGTAGGTACCCATGGTGCTGCCGGTGATGTGGATCTCCGGCTTGGATTGGACCGTTTCCTGACCGCACCCAGTCAAGAAAAAGGCTAGCCCTAAGGCTAGCCAGGTCTTTACAACGCTGTGCATTGATTAACCACCAAAGTCATCCAGCAGGATGTTTTCGTCTTCAACACCGAGGTTCTTCAGCATGTTGATGACGGCAGCATTCATGACGGGAGGTCCACACATGTAGAACTCGCAATCTTCCGGCGCCTCGTGGTTCTTGAGATAGTTCTCGAACAAGACGTTGTGGATGAAGCCTGTGTAGCCATCCCAGTCGTCTTCCGGTTGCGGATCAGACAGGGCGACGTGCCACTGGAAATTGTCATTCTCGGCCGCCAGCATGTCGAAGTCTTCGACATAGAACATCTCGCGCTTGGAACGGGCACCGTACCAGAAGCTCATCTTGCGATGGGTCTTCAGGCGACGCAGCTGGTCGAAGATATGGGAGCGCATCGGCGCCATACCCGCACCACCACCGACGAACACCATTTCGGCATTGGTGTCTTTGGCGAAGAACTCACCGAACGGACCCGAGATGGTCACCTTGTCGCCAGCCTTGAGGCTGAAGATATAGGAGGACATTTGGCCGGGAGGCGCAGTCCAGTTGCTGGGCGGCGGGGTCGCGATCCGCACGTTCAGCATTATGATGCCGAACTCTTCCGGATAGTTGGCCATGGAATAAGCACGAATGATCGGCTCGTTGACCTTGGACTCCAGTTCGAAGATCTTGAAGCGATCCCAATCCCCGCGATACTCCTCGGGAATATCGAAGTTCTTGTACTGCACATGGTGAGCAGGGGCTTCGATCTGGATATAACCACCGGCGCGGAACGGCACGCTCTCGCCATCCGGGATCTGCAGCTTGAGCTCCTTGATGAAGGTGGCCTTGTTATCGTTGGAGATAACAGTACAGTCCCACTTCTTCACCCCGAAGATCTCTTCAGGCAGCTCGATATCCATGTCGGAACGCACTGTGACCTGACAGGCCAGACGCTCCCCATGACGGGCTTCACCCTTGCTGATGTGATCCAGCTCGGTCGGCAGAATATCACCGCCGCCAGCTTTCACCCGCACCTTGCACTGACCACAGGAGCCACCGCCGCCACAGGCGGAGGAGACGAAGATGCCGCTGCCGGCCAGCACGCCGAGCAGCTTGCCACCCGCCGGGCTGGTGACAGCCTTGGCCGGGTCGCCGTTGATGCTGATTGTCACGTCACCTGCGGTCACCAGCTTGGACTTGGCGAACAGAATGACTGCCACCAAAGCCAGCAGGATCACGGTGAACATGACCACACCCAGAATAATTTCCATCTATTATTCCTTTTCCGATTACAGGGAAATACCAGAGAAGGACATAAAGCCCAGCGCCATGAGTCCCGCGGTGATGAAGGTGATGCCCAGTCCACGCAGACCTTGCGGCACGTCGGAGTACTTCATCTTCTCGCGGATCCCCGCCATCGCCACGATGGCAAGCATCCAGCCGGCACCCGACCCCACGCCATAGACCACAGACTCCACGAAGTTGTAGTCACGCTGCACCATGAAGGAGACGCCACCGAAGATGGCGCAGTTCACGGTAATGAGCGGCAGGAAGATGCCGAGCGCGTTGTAGAGCGCAGGGAAGTACTTGTCCAGCGCCATTTCCAGGATCTGCACCAGGGCTGCAATCACACCGATGAAGGTGATGAAGCTCAGGAAGCTCAGATCCAGGCCGGAGACCAGGGCACCATCCTTGAGGACGTAGTTGTAGATCAGGTTGTTGGCCGGAACGGCAACGGTCTGAACCACGATAACGGCAATCCCCAGACCCATGGCGGTCTTGACCTTCTTGGACACTGCCAGGAAGGTACACATCCCCAGGAAGAAAGAGAGGGCCAGGTTTTCGATGAAAATCGAACGAATCAACAGACTCAGATAGTGTTCCATACCTTAATCCTTCGCCTCCACCTGCTTGGGATCCTTGGTGCGAACGCCCCAAATGATCAGACCAATGATGAAGAACGCACTCGGCGGCAGCAGCAGCAGACCGTTAGGCACATACCAGCCACCATTGTTCACCAGCGGCAGCAGCTCGATACCGAACCAGGTGCCGGAGCCCAGGATCTCACGCACTGTGGCCACGGTCAGCAGCACGGCGCCGTAACCCAGACCGTTACCGATACCATCCAGGAAGGAGGGCAACGGGGCGCTCTTCATGGCATAGGCTTCGGCACGGCCCATCACGATACAGTTGGTGATGATAAGGCCCACGAATACCGAGAGTTGCTTGGAGATCTCATAGGCATACGCCTTGAGCACCTGGTCAACCACGATAACCAGTGACGCTATGATCGCCATCTGGGCGATGATCCGTACACTGTTCGGGATCTGGTTGCGGATCAGGGAGATGAACAGGTTGGAGAAGGCAGTGACCGCGGTAACGGCCAGCGTCATCACGAATGCCGTCTTCATCTGGCTGGTAACGGCCAGCGCGGAACAGACACCCAGCACCTGCAAGGCGATGGGGTTGTTGCCGAGCACAGGCGTCAACAGCAACTTCTTCATTTCGCTCTTGTCAGCCATTGTTGATTTCTCCTGCACGAATCTTGGCCAGGAAAGGACCAAAGCCCTTGGGTCCCATCCAGAAGTCGAACGTGTGCTGTACACCGTTACCAGTCAGAGTCGCGCCAGACAGGCCATCGATCTCATGCTTGGAACCTTCAGGGGCGTGGCCCTTGATGACTCGCAAGGCGGGCATGCCGTCCTGATCGAACAACTTCTTGTCCTTGAACAGACCTTGCCAGACCGGGTTGCCAATCTCGCCGCCCAGACCCGGGGTTTCACCGTGGTCATAGTAGGTGATGCCCTTGATGGTCTCGCCATCTGCCGCCACGGCAACGAAGGCATACATGGTGGACCACAGACCCTGGCCATAAATTGGCAGAATGATGTTGTCGACCTTGCCTTCGGCATCCTTGGCGAAGAACACAGGGATCAGCCTGGAGATTTGACGCAAACCAGCCTTGTCATCGGCAGGTGCCAGACGAATGCTTTTTGCCGGGTCTTTCGCTGCCAGCTTGGTGTCGAAGTTGTCGGCATCGCCGTCAACGAATTCACCGGTAGTCAGGTCAACCAAACGCGCTTCAATCTTGTCACCGTACAGTTGTGCCAGGTCACGCTTGGCCACACTGCTGATATCGACACCGGCAACGGACAGGATATTGCTTTGCTTGTCCAGCGCCTTGTTTTCCAGCTGAGCCGGACGCAGCCCCACAGCAGCCACTGAGACCACGATGGAACACACCAGACACAGACCAGCCACGACGGTAAGGGTGCCGACGGTAGAGTCTTTATTAAACGCCACGAGCGATCCTCCGCTTGATGTTCGCCTGCGCCACGAAATGGTCAAACAAGGGGGCAAACAGGTTGGCAAACAGAATGGCCAACATCATGCCTTCCGGGAACGCTGGGTTCACCACCCGGATCAGCACTACCATGACGCCGATCAGAGCGCCATACCACCACTTGCCCTTGTTGGTAAAGGCGGCGGAGACCGGATCGGTCGCCATGAATGCCATACCGAAGGCAAAGCCGCCCAGCACCAGATGCCAGTGCCACGGCATGCTGAACATGGGGTTGGTGTCGGAACCTATGACGTTGAACAGCAGGGAGGTGGCGACCATACCGATCATCACACCTGCGATGATGCGCCAGGAGGCGATCCGCATGTAGACGATCATGGCAGCACCGATGAGGATCATCAGGGTAGAGACTTCACCGATGGAACCCGGCAGGTTGCCAAGGAAAGCGTCCATCCAGCTGATGGCCTGGCCGGTTGTACCGTTGATCAGCGCCATCTGGCCGCCCTGGGCCCACTGGCTCAGCGCAGTCGCGCCCGAATAGCCATCAACGGCCACCCAGACGGCATCACCGGAGATCTGGCCCGGGTAGGCGAAGAACAGGAACGCACGACCCGCCAGGGCCGGGTTCAGGAAGTTCTTGCCGGTACCACCGAACACCTCTTTGGCCATCACCACACCGAAGGTGATACCCAGAGCGGCTTGCCACAAGGGCAGCTCTGGCGGCACTATCAGGGCGAACAGGATGGAGGTCACGAAGAAGCCTTCGTTGATCTCGTGCTTGCGCACCATGGCGAACAGCACTTCCCAGAAACCACCGACCAGGAACACGGTCAGGTAGATGGGCAGGAAGTGAGCCGCACCGATCAGCATCTTGCTGCCGATACCGGCAACCGCTGGATCCAGTGAGGCTCCCAGCAGAGTCGCTATGGTGTATTGCCAGGTATCGGCACCGGCCGCGCTGCCCAGATGGGCGATGGCGGCGATGGACTGGTTGCCGACGTTGAACATGCCCCAGAACATGGCCGGGAACACGGCCAGCCACACCATGATCATCATGCGCTTCAGATCGATCGCATCACGGACGTGGGCAGCATTGCGGGTCACGGACCCGGGGGTATAAAACAGGGTGTACGCCGCTTCGAACAGGGCATAGTACTTGGCGTACTTGCCACCCGGCTCGAAGTGATGTTCCATATTTTCAAGAAGTTGCTTGAAACTCATCGCTTAACCTTCCAGTTCTATCTTGGTCAGGCACTCACGCAAGATCGGGCCGTACTCTGTCTTGCCGGGGCAGACGAAGGTACAGAGCGCCAAATCTTCCTCATCCAGCTCAAGGCAACCGAGCGCTTGCGCACTGTCGGCATCGCCGGAGACCAGATCCCGCAGCAGCAGGGTCGGCAGGATGTCGAGCGGCATCACACGCTCATAGTTGCCGATAGGCACCATGGAGCGATCACTACCGTTGGTGGTGGTAGTGAAGTTGATGAGCTTGCCCTTCATCAGATGAGAGAGCGTCGTACGGGTGATGGAGAATTTGCTGGCACTGGGTTTGACCCATCCCAGAAACTCTTTCTCACGACCTTCACTCAGCACGCTCACCTGATTGTGGTAACGACCCAGGTAGTCATGGACTCCTTCAGCCTTGGCACCACTGAGCAGGGAACCGGAAATGACGCGGTTTTCACCCGCGCGCAGCTCGTTGTTGGTCAACTGGCTGATGCAGGCACCCAGACGGGTACGCAGCAGGCGTGGCTTGAGTACGTTCGGGCCAGCCAGGGCGATCACCTTGTCGGTGAAGATCTGGCCAGTGGTGAACAACTTGCCGTACGCGATGACATCCTGATAGTTGATATGCCACTGCACCTTCTTGGCGCTGACCGGATCCAGGAAATGGATATGGGTACCTGGCAGACCGGCAGGATGCGGACCGACGAACACTTCTTCTTTGACTTGCGCCAGAGAAGCGTGCGGCAGGCTGGCCTCGCCTTTACAGACGTAGACGGCCCCATCGGTCAGACGCGTCAATACGGCCAGACCATCGAGGAAAGCCTGTGACTGTTCCTTGATGATGAGCTCGGCATTGGCAGCCAGCGGGTTGGTGTCCATGGCGGTGACGAAAATGGCACGGGGAGAAGACTCCACGGCCGGCACCTTGCTGAACGGGCGAGTACGCAACGCAGTCCATTGGCCTGATGCGACCAGGATCTCCTGCACCTTGCTGCGCGCGAGCTGTGCCAGCTCGGCAGACGCAAAGTGTTCAAAGGTCACCTGCTCGTCGGACCCATCGATATCGATGACAACGGATTGCAGAATGCGCTTGGCACCCCGGTTGATCTCTGAAACCACACCGGTGGCAGGGGCCGTGAATTTAACGCCAGGGTTCTTCTTATCTTCGAAGAGCTCCTGACCTTTAATGACGCGATCACCTACTTTGACAAGCATAGTAGGACGCATCCCCACGAACTCTTCGCCGAGTGTAGCAACACGGGTGATGGCCGGGCCATCGTAGATTACTTGCTCCGGAGCACCCAGCACGGGGATGTCCAGTCCTCTTTTAATTGTAATCATACTCACTTGCACTACCGTTAAGGGAAGACAGGTTGGTTAGCGCCGAGAAATACATCACGACGAGTTGTTGAATGAGCCCGTTCATGTTGCAGGATAATGTCGAAGCGACAAACAAATCAGCAACATACAGGGTCATTCAAAAGCGCTTGAGTTTAGCACTTATGGCAAGTCAGCTTCTATGCAAAATGGGGAAAATCCCCGCTCTATCACAAAATCATCGAAATTTAATCGCACCGTTTTTTTCGCTAAACCTCAGGCTCTGCGTTGAGTTAGCCATTAATACCCCAAAATGGGTAATGGTTTTTATGTTCAAAAATGGATTAGAAATTTTGATGTCTGGGCAGGGGAATAGCACCAAGCTTCCGGACACAAGACGCAGCCCAAAAACGTTTGTTAATTGTTAACTGGTCGCGGATTAAGTAACTGATTGATCAATAATGTTAGGCCAGCCCATTTTTGCTGACACAGCTCGGCGTCTTTGGTGCCTGTTCCCGTTGCAACCACTCCTGCTCAGTATAGGTATGCAACGCCAGTGCATGAATGGCGCCAGCCAGCTCGTCGGCCAGCACGGCATTGACCTGACGATGACGGGCCAGCAACCGGTGACCGTCGAAATGCGGGCTCACCACCACCACCTTGAAGTGGCTCTCGGAACCCGGTGCCACCCTGTGCATATAGCTTTCGTTGACGACCTCCAGATGAGTGGGGGACAAGGCAGCGGCCAGCTTGGCCTCTATCTGTTGTTGCATGGTCACGAGCATCACTCCCAAAATAGATGTCCGGCCATTGTAGCCAGAGTTGGCGATATGACGAAATTGCCCTGCGTGGGAAAATGGCCGCAAATTTGCCCCGCCCACACAGCTGCCGGACTGGTGAAATTCTCCGCCCCCGCTAGAATAGCGCCACTTTGCGCCCCGTCGGCGCCTGTTTTATGAATCACGTTGGACTCTCGCTTATGCAAACCCTTCTCGACACGGCTCATTGTCGTCTGACCCTGTATCGCTACCCACGCCAGAGCCAGGATCCGTTGCAAGCCTGGGATGCGGCAGACGAGTATCTGATCAATACCCTGGCTGAGACGCCTCTCGAGCAAGCCGGCCCCGTCATCATCATGAATGACGGCTTCGGCGCACTGGCGGCGTTTCTGCATCCTCACGCCCCAGTCTGTGTCAGCGACTCCTATATCAGCGAGCGGGCGATCCTTGCCAACCTCGCAGAGAACGAACTGGATCCTCACGCCATCAGATTGCAGGATGCGCTGACGCCGCTGCCCCCTGCCCCGGCACTGGTAGTGATCAAGGTATCCAAGTATCAGGCGCTGCTGGAGCAGCAACTGCTGGCATTGCGTGCGGTGGTCACACCGGCTACTCGCGTCATTGCCGCCGGCAAGGCCAAGGACATTCACAGCTCGACCCTGGCATTGTTTGAAAAATACCTGGGGCCGACCCGCACCTCGCTGGCCTGGAAGAAGGCGCGCCTGATCCATTGTGAGCCGCAAGCGATATACCCGGAACTGGCCAACCCCTATCCGACGGTCTGGCCGCTGGAGGGCACCGGCATGCTCATCCACAACCATGCCAACGTGTTTTCGCGCACCAGCCTGGATATAGGTGCCCGCTTCATGCTGGACAATTTGCCTGTCCACAGTGCGCGCAAGGTGATCGATCTCGGTTGCGGCAACGGTGTGCTGGGGCTGGCACTGCTGGCGAAGGATCCCGAGGTGGAAGTGACCTTCATCGACGAGTCCTATATGGCAGTGGCCTCGGCGCAACTCAACGTCGAGCACAATCTGCCAGACGGCCTGCCGCGGGCCCGCTTCATGGTCAATAACTGTCTCGACGGCGTGGCGGTCGGTTCGGCGGACAGGATCCTCTGCAATCCCCCCTTCCACCAGCTGCAGGCTATTACCGATCATATTGCCTGGCAGATGTTCACCGATGCCCATCGGGTGTTGCCCCAGGGGGGCGAACTCTGGATAGTAGGCAACCGTCATCTGGATTATCACAACAAACTCAAGCGCCTGTTTGCCAACGCACAAGTCGTTGCGTCGAACAGCAAATTCGTTATTTTGAAAGCCATCAAACGCTAAAGATAAGGTTAAAGGAAACCCATGATGAAAAAGTCAATCTTGCTGCTGGCCGCCCTGATGCTGGGTGGTTGTGCCACTCACTGGCCGGAAACCGCGCTGCTGAACCCGCAGGTCATCCCCTCCAACCAGCAGTACTACTCTGGCAACCGCATCACCCTGGAAGGGGTCGACAAGCGTGAAGCCGCCTACGTCTTCTCCATCAAGAAGAAAGAGAAGGCAGCCGTGCTGGTCAACAGCGAACAGCCGCTCAACAACCTGCTGGCCGAGAAACTGGCCGAAGGGCTGCGCAGTCAGGGACTGATCGTTGGCAACAGCGGTACCACCAACCTGACCCTGGCCATCTCCAGCGCCGCCGTCACGGTGGAAGAGAAAACCTTCACCTATGTCACCAAGTCCCGCGTCAGCCTGCAGGTGATTGCCGACTTCCAGGGCAGCAAGCTGACCAAGCAGTTCAACATGTCTTCCAGCAAGGAAGGTCCGGGGGAGCCGAGCATGGCCGAACTGGAATCCATCCTGAACCAGCAATTGGGCAGCCTGCTGCAACAGATCATGACGGATGACGCTCTGCGTGGTTACCTCAAGGGTCAGCCGAGCTGAGAAAGGAGAGCTAAACAATGAAGAAACTCTGGTTACTGGCCATGCTGATCGCCCCGCTGGCGTTTGCCGGCCCCAAGGTCAGGATGGAGACCAACCACGGCAATATAGTAGTGGAGCTGGCATCCAAACAGGCGCCGCAGACGGTGAAGAACTTCCTGCGCTACGTAGCGGACGGCAGTTATGACGGCAGCCTGTTCCACCGGGTGATCCAGGATTTCGTGGTGCAGGGGGGCGGCTACAACCAGCAGTTCCAGCAACTGCCGACCTTCGATCCCGTGGTCAACGAATCCAAGGGCGGCCTGCCCAACAAACGCGGCAGCATCGCCATGGCCCGTACCCAGGCCGTGGACAGCGCCACCCGCCAGTTCTACTTTAACCTGACCGACAACAATAACCTCAACGCCAATGCCGGCGCCGGTTATACCGTATTCGGCCAGGTCGTGCAGGGTATGGATGTACTGGACAAGCTGGCCCAGGTGCAGACGGGTTACAGCTCCATTCTGCGCGCCAACGACGTACCCACCAGCCCCATCATCCTGAAGAAGATGGTGTTGCTGGCGGAGAAATAACACGAGCCGGATCACATTCCGCCGCGTCTTTGCCCGGGTCACCGGTGCCCCTTTCTATACTCTGACCCTGCCCCGTTTCCCCGGGGCAGGGCCCACCCGAAGAGAAGGAGGTTCCGGTGATCTACCACCAGTATTTAACCCAACACGCCGTCCCGCTGGCTCGGGCAGTTCGTCACTTTCTGGCACGAGAAATCCCCTATCAGCAGTTGGAAGACTTGAGCTGGCAGCTCCTCTCCCACTGGCAAGATTTGCCCCACGCTCCCTATAACACCCAAGCCGCCACCGATCAGGAGGGGGTCTTCTGGTTCCTGCTGCACAGCCTGCATCAGTGGGACGAGCAGCAGATCATCGCCGATGTCTGGCTGCGCATGCAGCTGATGGCGTGTGCCAATTATCTGACCATGGAAGGCCCCTGCCCCCGCCACTGCATGGGTTCCCGCCCCTGAATCCTGGTCCGCCCTGCTCGGCTTGCCTTGGCTATCCCCCCCGAACCTGACAAAATGGCGCAATTTTCCCAGAGGAGTCAGGTATTTGAACACTGTCCGCACACCGAGCTGGCGAGACTCGCTCGCCGTCTATCTTGAGTCTCGGGTCCTCATACTGTTTGCCATGGGCTTCTCTTCCGGTCTGCCGCTGCTGCTGGTGTTTGGCACCCTGTCGTTCTGGCTGCGCGAGGCCGATGTCAGCCTGACCGACATCGGTTACATGAGCTGGGTAGCACTGGCTTATGGCTTCAAGTGGCTGTGGTCACCGCTGGTCGATCGACTGCCCCTGCCACTGCTCTCCCGCTGGCTGGGGCGGCGTCGCAGCTGGATGCTGCTCTCCCAGATACTGATTGCCGCGTCACTGGTGGGCATGGCCTTCTGCGATCCCAAGACCCAGCTGGCCCAACTGGCCCTGTTCGCCCTGTTGGTGGCGTTCGCCTCCGCCACTCAGGACATCGTCATCGACGCCTATCGCATCGAGTCGGCGCCGGAGCGGCTGCAGGCAGCCATGGCCGCCTCCTATATGACAGGTTATCGACTGGCGATGATCATGGCGGGTGCGGGGGCACTGGCGCTGGCAGCCTGGCTTGGCAGCAACACCGGCTATGACTACAACGGCTGGCGACTCACCTATCTGCTGATGGCGGGACTCATGTCTCTTGGCGTCATCACCACACTGATCTGCCATGAGCCGGATATCGATCTCGCCGGTCAGAACGAACAGCAGGAGGCGCGCAAGGCGCTGCTGCTCTCCCATGGCTGGCCAACCTCGCTGGCCGGAGTCGGTGCCTGGATCTATGAGGCCATCTGGTGTCCGTTTGCCGATTTCTTCCGCCGTTACGGTGGATCGGCCATGCTGATCCTCGGGCTCATCGCCTGCTATCGCATCTCGGACGTGGTGATGGGCGTGATGTCCAACAGCTTCTACGTGGACATGCAGTTCAGCAAGACAGAAGTGGCCACCATTACCAAGGTGTATGGCGTCATCATGACGCTGGTGGGTGCTGCCCTGGGGGGCGTGCTGGTGATGCGCTTTGGTACCTTGCGGATCCTGTTCCTCGGCGCCCTGCTCACCGCCAGCACCAATCTGCTGTTTGCCCTGCTCAACGAAGTGGGCCACAACCTGCAGCTGCTGACCCTGATCATCTCGGTCGACAACCTGAGCGCCGGCATAGCGACTGCCGCCTTCGTGACCTATCTGTCGAGCTTGACCAACGTGGCCTTCTCCGCCACCCAATACGCCCTGTTCAGCTCAGTCATGCTGCTGATGCCCAAGCTGCTGGCAGGCTTTTCCGGCCGCTTTGTCGAACAGTTTGGCTACAGCACCTTCTTTATTGGCACCAGCCTGCTTGGCATTCCGGTGTTGATCCTGATCGTCATGGTTGCCAGACGAGGAAGGGCTTTGCTCTCGGAATCGGACAAATAGCAAGCGTTTGCGTGAAATTGGGGGTGATTAGATTCACACTTCCGAATAAAGTTCCCCGGTGCTTGTTTCTCCGATGAATTTATTTGGCTAGAATCCCTCCCGCTCCTTGTGGGCAGGCTACGGAAAACCTCAACTAACGCACAAGAGACCAATAAAATGGCCAAATTTACCAAGACTCTGATCGCTGCCGGTCTGCTGGCTGCTGCCGCTACTCCGGCCTTCGCTGCTGACTACAGCGGTGACATCCACAAGAATGATTACAAGTGGATGCAGTTCAACGTCATGCACACCATCGACCAGCGTCCCTTCACCTCCGGTCAAGATAGCTACAACGATACCTATTTCGAAATGGAATTCGGTGGTCGCTCCGGTCTGTTTGACCTGTACGGCTACGTTGATGTGTTCGACATCTTCGACTCCCGTCACAGCGACAAGCACAATGGTCAGAACCTGTTCATGAAGTTTGCGCCGCGTATGTCTCTGGATGCGCTGACTGGTAAAGATCTCTCCTTCGGCCCGGTGCAAGAGGTGTACATCGCCTCCCTGAACAACATCGGCGACAACCAGATGGAAAACATGATCGGTCTGGGTGCTGATGTCATGGTTCCCTGGTTCGGCAAAGTTGGCATGAACCTGTATGCCCGCCACGCTACCGAAAACCAGTTCTTCACCGAAGAAGAAGGTGACTGGAACGGTTACTGGTTCGCCATGAACTGGTTCAAGCCTTTCTACACCTTCAGCAACGGCAGCTTCGTTTCCTATCAGGGTTACCTGGATTACGCCTTCGACCTGGATACCCACAACCGTGCTGACCGCACCAGCGACAACATGGCGACCTTCCACGGTATCTACTGGCACTCCGACCGCTACGCAGTGGGTTATGGCCTGAAGTACTTCATGGATGCCTACGGCACCAAAGACGGCTCTACCGCGTTTGACGGTACCGCCTGGAAGAGCTCTGGCTTCAGCCACTACTTCTCCGTTACCTACAAGTTCTAATCGAACGGGTAATGTGGACACAAAAAAACCGGAGCAGCTGCTCCGGTTTTTTATGGCTTTGTCATCGAGCCTTTTGCTATCGCACTATGTGCAATCGAACAAGGGAGAGGGCCGAACCCTCCCCGCCCGTCATCAATCGCGGAAATTCTGGAACTGCATCGGCTGACCCAGCTCGGCACCACGTACCAGCGCCATGGCTTCCTGCAGATCGTCACGCTTCTTGCCGGTGACCCGCACTTCATCACCCTGAATGGCGACCTGCACCTTGATCTTGGAATCCTTGATCAACTTCACCAGCTTCTTGGCGATCTCTTTCTCGATCCCCTGCTTGAACTTGACGTTCAGGTGGAAACGCTTGCCTGAGTGAACGCTGTCACCCACGTCCATTGAGCTGTTCTCGATGTTGCGCTTGAGCAGTGCTGCGCGCAGGATCTCGACCATCTGCTTGAGCTGGAAGTCGGCATCGGCCTCCAGCTTTACTTCTTCCTTGTTCAGCTCGAAGCTGGCTTCAACACCACGAAAATCGAAACGGGTCGCCAGTTCACGATTGGCGTTATCGACGGCGTTCAACACCTCGTTCATTTTGACTTCAGAGACAATATCGAATGACGGCATGTCAGGGCTCCTCATGTTGCGCTATAAGGGCGCAAATCTACCAGAAAACCGGCAAATTTGCTGATTTCGATGGGGTTGCTCTGCTAGAATCCCCTGCGCACAGGAATGGCGAGACCCGTTAGTGTCCGCCAAGCGACATTTCACTTATCCCCGGTAAATGATTGATCGGAATGCAACCCTACCTTGATTGAGTCTCTCCATGCCAAGCGGATTACGCGATTACAACCTTAAAACAAGCCGACTGCCCTCCTCCCCCCAATGGTCACTGCTGGGCTGCGGCGCCCTGGGTGGTGTCTTCGCCTCCCTGCTGACTCAAAGCGGCCAATCGACCCGTGTCTTGCTGCGCGATCGTCACCGTTCAACCCTGCACCCCGGGATTGATTTCACCTCGCTGGAAGGCCAGACCCAGCTGATCGCCATCGAGCGCGGCTTTATCGACCAGCCCGGTCAGATCAAGCGCCTGCTGGTGATGACCAAGGCAGGTCAGGTCGTGTCGGCCCTGACTCCCTTGGCAGGCAAGCTGGCGGCAGGCGTGCCCATAGTGCTGCTGCACAATGGCATGGGCATTGCCGAGCAGGTGGTGCAGCTGTTTCCGCATAATCCTGTCATTGCGGGCGTCACCAGCCACGGCGCCATGCAGAGCGGTCACTTCGTGTTCCGCCACACCGGCAAGGGCGAGACCTGGCTCGGCCCGGTCAATGAAGCGGCCAGGGCTCATGCCTCCCTGGCAGAGGATCTCGCCGCCGCCCTCGGCCAGGCCGGTTGGGACGAGCAGATCCTGGCTCGCCAGTGGCAAAAACTCGCCATCAACTGCGCCATCAATCCACTGACGGCGCTCTATAAGCTCAAAAATGGCGAGCTGGCCGGCCCTCGCTTCGCCGATGCCCTGCAACAGATCTGCGTGGAAGTGGCCGACGTCATGCAGGCCGAAGGCCAGCCCACCAGCAGCGATGAGCTGCTGCGCCGCGCCATGACGGTGGTCGAGTTGACCGCCGACAACTACTCCTCCATGCATCAGGATATGGAGCAGGGGCGCGAGACAGAGATCGAGGCCATCACCGGCTTCCTGCTGGCCTGCGCCGCCAAACACGGCATAGCGGTGCCGGTCAATCAGGGCCTCTATCAGGCCATCAAAGAGAAGAGCTGAGCCCGCCGAGATGGCGGGTAACCAAGGAGTGCAGCATGACAGTATTGGTATTGGTAGCACCGGGGTCTGAAGAGATCGAAACCGTCGCCATCGTCGACACCCTGGTGCGCGCCCGCATCGAGGTGCTGCTGGCCTCCTGCTGTCCGGCGGGTCTGCGCCAGATCCGTGCCTCTCGCGGGGTACAGCTGGTCGCTGACTATCATATCGACGAGCTGACCAGCCGTGACTTCGAAGCCATCGTCGTGCCGGGCGGCTTGCCCGGCAGCGAGGCCATCCGCGATACGCCGCTCGCCATCGATCTGCTCAGGGAACAGGCGGCGCTCGGCCGCTGGCGGGCGGCTATGTGCGCCGCCCCCGTGGTGGTACTGCAGCATCATGGCCTGCTGGGAGATGCCAGCGTGACCTGCCACCCGGGCTTGCAGGCCCAACTGCCCACCAGCCAGCTCAGCACGGCGCGGGTCGTGACGGATGAGGCACATTGCCTGATCACCAGTCAGGGGCCGGGCACCGCCATCGAATTTGCCCTCGAGATCGTGCGGGTGCTACGCGGGGATGACACCGCCCTCGCGGTCGCCGGCCCCATGGTGATGCCCCCTTCTGTCATGCCATGACTTCTGTTGCCATCGCGGATGCCCTCTCGTCATGACAGAGCGCCCCTTGCCAGCCGGCAAGGGGCGCTCTGCTATTGGCCGGACACCACTCGGACTGCCCCCCTTCAATCGCTAGCTCAACAACTCTGGCCTGAGCTGCTCCATCAGCAGGTGGTTGTCACTGTAATCCACCGGTATGGCCACTACGGCAGGCCCAACGACCGCCATGGCGGCGCGCAGGGTCGGCCGCAAATCTTCGGCACTGGTGACCGCAAACCCGGCCGCCCCGAAGGACTCGGCATAGGCCTTGAAGTTGATGGGCCCGAAGCTCACCCCCGAGCTGCGGCGGTACTTTTTCTCCTCCTGCATCGCCACCATGTTGTAGCCGTTATCGACCCAGATGATGTGCACTATGTTGGATTTGAGCCGCACCGCCGTCTCCAGCTCCATGCTCGACTGCATGAAGCTGCCATCGCCGGAGACGGAGATGATCTTCTCACCCGGCCTTACCATGGCCGCACCTATGGCCCAGGGCAGCGCTACCCCCATGGTCTGCTGACCGTTGGAGATAAGCACCTGGCGCGCCCTGAAGCTGTAGAGGTAGCGGGCAATCCAGATGTGGAAGCTGCCCATGTCCACGCACAGTGTCATGTCCTGCCCTATGATGTCCTGCAGTTCCTTGACGATGCGCAGCGGATGGATGGGCATGCCCCCCAGATGCTGGGCATGCTGGGTCAGCTGGTGACGCTGGGCCCGTATCTCCCCAAGCAGGGCCGCGATGGCGGGATCCCGTGCCAGCGGCTTGTGCAACATCTTGGTCAAGCAATACAGATTGGCACTGATGGAGCCCACCAGCTCAACCGCCGGGCAGTAGCTGCTGTCTATCTCCGCAGGCAGGGCATCGATGTGCAGCAATTGCCGCTCACCCGTGCCATTCCACAGCACAGGGTCATATTCGATGGGGCTGTAACCTATGCAGATCACCAGATCCGCATCCTGCAGCAACCTGTCCCCCGGCTGGTTGTTGAACAGCCCGACCCGACCGGCGAAGTCATCGAAATGGTGGGTATCCACCACACCGGCCGCCTGATAGGTGCCCGTCACCGGTAACCGGCTCTTGTCCAAAAAGGCGCGCACCGCGAGGGAATTCTCGGGCCGGCTGGCCAGCAGGCCGAGCAGCACCACCGGCTTGCGGGCCTGCGCCAGCAGGCTCAGCGCCCTGTCTATGCCCGCCTCATCGGCGGCGCCCGGTTCGGGTATGGCTCTGGGCACCAGAATGGCGCCATCGGTCGGCTCGTTGATGATGTCCATGGGCAGGCTGACGAAGGCCGCGCCGGGGCGGCCCAGCTCGGCGGACCGAAAGGCGTTTGCCATCACCTCTGAAAGAGCGGATCCGGTTCCCACCTGGGCGCTGAACTTGGTGACGGGGCGGCACAGGCTGACGGTGTCCAGGCTCTGGTGAGTGAGCTTGAGGCCATCGGCACGTCGTACGGCGCCCCCCAGCGCTACCATGGCATCCCCTTCAGAGGTGGCGGTCGCGAGGCCTGTGATCAGGTTGGCGCAACCTGGGCCCGAGGTCACCAGCGCCACCCCGGCCTTGCCGGTCAAACGGCCCACGGCGGCGGCCATGAAGGCGGCGTTCGCCTCGTGGCGCACCACTATGGTGTCGATGGGGGAATCTTCCAGAGCATCGAATACCCGGTCGATCTTGGCCCCCGGAATACCGAATACCTGCTTGACGCCCTGTGCCTCCAGATGGCGTACGACCAGCTCGGCCCCGCAGCTCCAGTGTTGATTTTCCATGAGAATAACTCCTTGTAAGCGAAGGGATTAGCCTTCAGCAGCGCGGATGGCGCGGTCCAGATCGGCGGGATTGAGGTCAGCCTGTTGAAAGGCAGAATTGCGTGGCAGCTCTATGTTGAGATGCTGAACCACAGACAACTGCAACTGGCCGTGGCCCATGGCGTAATCGAGGATGTGACCACCGCCTTTGCGATCTTCGGTGATGAAATGCTCGTGATAGCCGGCCACATTGATCCCCTGCACGAAGGGCGGGCAGCGAAAGCCCACTAGGGTGCCGCGCCGCTGGCTGAAAGAGAACAACGGCTGTGCCTCTATGGCCTCCAGCATGGGCTTGTAGGGCGGGGTCTGGCAGGGCACTGTGCGTACCTGGGCCTGCTCAAACAGACCATCGAGGCGAAAAGCGACGAAGACGTTGTCGGTGCCCACCAGCTGATCGATCCACTGATGGATCTCGTCGCGGCTCAGGGGGTGATCGAAGCGGCGCTCCAGACAGGGCCGAAAGTGAGTCATCACCGCAAACGGGGTTTTCTGCCCGGCCTGGGCAGGACGGGCCGAGCCATCGGCCTTGAGCTGATGGATCTGGCGTTCGAACGCAATCAGCTCGCCGTCGAGCCGGTTGAAGGTGCCAAGGCCGAAGTCGCCGTGGCGCAGCAGATCGGCCATGGTGGTCTCGCCCTCATAGACGCCTGCCAGCAGGGCGCTCATCAAGGAGCTCTGATAGACCTCGCCACCACTCTGACGGGCTTGCCAGCGAGCAAACTGCTGGCTGATCTCGATGGCACAGTCACACTGTGTATGGGTTTCCATTTGGATTTAACCTCCAATCCTGTTAGGTTGGCGAATCAGGATTCAATAGTGACCAAGATCACACTTTGATACCAATATCCAAACTCATCAGCTTCGAGACGTACCAGATATGGAATTTCGTTACCTGCGCTACCTGGTAGCCGTGGCAGAGAAGCAGAGCTTTACCAAGGCGGCCGAGGCGCTGGGCATGGCCCAGCCGCCTCTCAGCCAGCAGATCCGCAAATTTGAACAGGAGGTGGGCACGCCGCTGTTTCACCGGCTGACCCGCAGTGTGGAGCTGACCGAGGCGGGGCTGAGCCTCTATCAGGATGCCAAGGGCATACTGTCGCAAACCGAGCAGGCCATGCAGAAAGCCCAGCGCATTGCCCGCGGTCAGCTTGGCTCCCTGCGCCTGGGCTTTGCCGGCTCCACTGTGCTGCATCCGAGCGTGCTGCGCCTGATCCACGACTTTCGTCAGGCCTGGCCCGAGGTGAGCCTGCACCCCATCGAGAACAGCATGCCCAATCTGGTGCGCGACCTGGTGAGCGAGGAGCTGGATGCTGCCATACTGCGCCTGCCGTGCAGCAGCAGCTCGGCGCTGACTCACCATCTCATCGATGAGGAGGAGATGCTGATCGCCCTCCCCCCGCACCACCCGCTGGCAAGCACGGGCGCCATCGCCATCGAGGCCCTGGCGCAGGATCCCTTCATCCTGTTCCCCCGCGAACTGGGGCCGGGCCTGCACGATGCCATCACCCAACGCTGCCAGCGGGCAGGTTTCAGCCCCCGTCTCGGCAGCCAGAGCCCTCAGGTGATCTCCACCGTCGGCATGGTGCAGGCCGGTTTCGGGGTCGCCATCATCCCGCGCTCTGTGAGCGAACTGCATCCCCACGGCGTCAGCTATCACCCCATCGCCGATGAACCGCTCACCACCCGCATCAGCCTCGCCACCCGCCGCCATCCACGCCAGAAGAGCCTGCTGCACCTGATAGGGCTGATCCCGAGCTGGCGTGATAGACACACCGACATCGCATCGGCATAGCGCCAGCCCCCGCACACCTTCATCTGCGTTCCACCAATAGACCACCACGCTGTCAGTGACAGCCTGGTGGTGCCTTGCAATTGAACCCAAGCGAATCGCTCATTCCCTGCGGCTGGATGGTACGACCTTGCCAGCAAGACTCACCCGAACACGTTCGTTAGCGAACAGACGGCACTCCCCCGCGCCCCCATAGTGTCAGTGCAGCGACTGCACTCACGTGAAACAAGGTGCTTGTTCACCACGACTGTCAGACCCGGCGGCAGGTCATTTATGCCCGCCTTTGAAGAACCGCCAGGACTCACCTTTCCCCGTTCTTCCATTGAACAGTTCATTAGCTACCCAACACCTGGGCCCTTGCCTGTCTGCTGTCGCGCGACAGGCGAGGCTGGCCCCTTCATCAGTCATGCATGTCGATGGCTCCGACCGAGCCGCCGACAACAGAGAGACATTACCCATATCCAACGATGGATTGATGTTCCACGAACGCGGACCCGGGTCCGGTAACAACAAGCAGGGAGATATCCATGAATGGTTGGTGCGCTAGGTTATTTGGCTTCAAGCCAACCAATGACCCTTGGCAGGACAAGGAGCCCGTTCGTGAAGAGCTGTTCGGCATAGAGCGGCTGGAATCCCACGCCATGACGCTGGCAGAAGCACAGTCAGTCACCGCCAGACCGGCGGCGGTGCAATCGTTGCATCTGCGCCTGAAAGAAAACGAGGCGGTCTTGTCATCCGCCCATCAGGCAAATGCAGCTGAACTCGAACTGGGGCATGATCTGACCCATGCGGCCGAGTGGTTCCTCGACAACTATCACCTGGTCGAAGCCCAGCTCTACGAGATCCGCAGCAGCCTGCCCACCAGCTACTACCGTCAGCTGCCAAAGCTGGCCGAAGGCCCCTTTGCCGGTTATCCCAGAGTTTTTGGCATCGCCTGGGCTTTCATTGCCCACAACGACAGCCACTTCGACCCCGAGACCTTGAGCCGTTTCATCCTGGCCTATCAGCGTGTGCAACCCCTGACCATCGGTGAGTTATGGGCTGTGCCCATCACCCTCAGGATTGTGCTCATTGAAAACTTGCGGCGTCTGGTTGAACAGATCTCGCTGGCCCGCCAGGCCAGAGCCGATGCAGATCTTCTTTGCTCGCGCCTGCTCGCCTCAGGGTGCGCCTTGTCGGCACTGAACGAAGACATAGCTTCTCGTGCCACAGGCCCCCTGTCCGAGATTTTTGCCGCTCAACTCGTCAAACAATTGCGTGACCAGGATCCTGATATCACACCGGCACTCGGCTGGCTGGAAGCGCGCCTGACGCTGCAGGGGGGTTCCATCGATGAAGTTGTCCAGCATGCACAGCAGCGGCAGGGGGCCTCCAACGTCACCATTCGCAACATCATCACCAGCATGCGATTCATCTCGAACATCGATTGGAGCGAGCAGTTTGAAAAGATGAGTCTGGTGGATCAGCAGTTACGAGCCAGCAGCAACTTCGCCGAGATGGACTTTCCCACCCGCAATCTCTATCGCCGGGCAATCGAGCTGCTGGCCCGCTCTTCCCCCCACGATGAGCTGGATGTCACGGCGCGGGTCCTGTCGGCGACCCGACAAGATGTCGACACCTTGCCAGATGACATGAAACTCAGGGTGCAGGATCCCGGTTATCATCTGATGGCCGAGGGCCGACTCGCCCTGGAAACCGATCTGGGTTTTCGCCCCCCGTTACGCCTTCGACTTCACCGGTTTCATTCCCGACTCGGGATCGGCGGCTATGTCGGCATCATTACCCTGCTGACGCTGCTTTTGCTGACATTCACCTACCAGCAGCTCGCACAGCCCGGTGAGCCATGGTCCCTCTGGATGCCGCTCTTCATCCTGTTTGCCTTCTTGCCGGTCAAGGCGGCAGCCATCTCGCTGGTCAACTATCTCATCAGTTTTTATCTGGTGCCCATGCCTCTGCCGGCCATGGATCTCACTCACGGCATTCCCTCATCCCTGCGCACCATGGTGGTCATCCCCACCCTGCTGACCTCTCACTCCGATCTGCTGGCACAAGTCGAGCAGCTGGAGATCCATCACCTGTCAGGGATCAGTGGCGACCTCAGCTTTGCCCTGCTCTCCGACGGGATGGATGCAGCCCAGGAACACATGCCCGAAGATGCGGCCCTGCTGAGCGAAGCCAGTCAGGCCATCGCCCGCTTGAACAGCAAATATGGCCCCGGGCCGTCAGGGGATCGCTTTCTGCTGCTCCATCGCCACCGCCAGTTCAACCCGGGCGAAGAGTGCTGGATGGGCTGGGAGCGCAAGCGTGGCAAGCTCTATGAGCTGAACCGTTTGCTGCGAGGCGCAACGGACACCAGTTTTATGGTGATCGATGGTCAGCCCCCTGCCGTCCCCCAAAATGTGCGCTATGTCATCACGCTGGATGCAGATACCCGATTGCCGCGGGATACCGCCAGTCGCCTGATTGCCAAGATGGCGCATCCACTCAACTGCGCGCATTTTGATGCCGAGCAGCAGCGCGTCACCCATGGCTATGGCATTCTCCAGCCCCGTGTCACCCCCTCTCTTCCACTGGGTCAGGATGGCTCTTATTACCAACGGCTCTACTCAGGGCCCGGCGGCATGGATCCCTATGCAGCCACCGTTTCGGACATCTATCAGGATCTGTTCGGGGAGGGCTCTTTCACCGGCAAGGGCATCTACGACGTCGATGCTTTTACCGCCGCGCTGGAAGGGCGTGTACCGGAAAATAGTCACCTGAGCCACGACCTGTTTGAGGGCATCTTTGCCCGCGCAGGGTTGGCCTCGGATATTGAAGTTGTCGAAGAGTTTCCATCGCGGTACGACGTCAGTGCCAAACGGCAGCATCGCTGGACACGCGGCGACTGGCAACTGCTCGCCTGGATCTGTCAGCGCAAACATGGCCAGCACTCACTGCCCCTGATAGGGCGTTGGAAAATGTTTGATAACCTCTGCCGTTCACTGCTGGCACCGAGTGCCCTGCTGGCTTTTCTCGCATCCTGGCAACTGCCGTTGGGCACGGCGGTGGCGGCGGATCTGATGCTGCTTGCCTGTCTTGCTCTTCCGATATTTTTGCCCCTCATCTTCACCATACTCCCCCGCAAACAGGATATTTTATGGCGCCATTATGTGGGCAGGATTGGCAACAGCCTGCAGCGTGCCGTCATGCAAACCCTGCTCAGCCTCACCTTTCTGGCCGACCAAACCTGGCGCATGACAGATGCCATAGTCCGTACTCTGTTCCGGTTATCCCTGTCACATCGCCACCTGCTGGAGTGGACCACCACGGCCCAAACCTCGGGCGCACCGCGACTGGCCTGCCTGGGCTTTTACCAAATGATGATGAGCGGTGCGGTACTGGGAATGGGAGTGTGCGCCATGACGCTGTTCAGTGCCCCCACCGCCTGGCCGCTGGTCCTGCCTTTTGGCACCCTCTGGCTGCTGGCGCCCCTGGTGGCGTACTGGACCAGCCGGCCCTGTTATCTGAGCAAACAGATGACCTGCAGTGCCAGGGAAGCGGTAGAGCTGCGGCTGATTGCCCGCAAGACGTGGCGCTATTTCGAGACCTTTGTGACCGATCTCGACAACCAGCTGCCACCTGACAACTTTCAGGAAGTTCCGACAGAGGTCATTGCCCATAGAACCTCGCCCACCAACATGGGGCTCTATTTGCTCTCGACCCTGGCGGCCAATGACTTTGGCTGGGCCGGGCGCGAGGCCGTCATCAAACGGCTGGAAGCCACCCTGGAAGTGATGCAACACTTGCCGCGCTTCAAGGGCCACTTCTTCAACTGGTATGACACCCGGCGCCTGCTCACCCTGGAGCCGGCCTATGTCTCTTCCGTTGACAGTGGCAATCTTGCGGGCCATCTGCTGGTGGTCGCGAGCACCTGCGAAAACTGGCAACAAGCCGCCGACAACACCTCGATACGCAGCGGCTTGCAAGACACCTATCTGCTGATGCTTCAGGCCCTGCAAGCCTACCCGGTAAAAAACAGCGAGCCGGTGAACGCGCTCACGGCCTGCCTGAAAGCAATCTGCAGCCAGCTCTATGGCGAGCAGCCCGTAACAAGCCAGCTAGCTGAGCTCGAACGGCTTGCTCAGCAAGGCGTCGAGACAGCCCACCGTATTGATCTGCAAGCGCATCCCAAAGAGGGGGCCGAGGTCATCTTCTGGTCAGAGGCGCTCAGTCAGACGGTGGCCGAACATCGCCAGGATGGCGCCAGCCTCCCCGATGCGCTTGCGCCACGGCTGCAAGCACTGGCCGAACGCGCACGCACCCTGGCCATGGGAATGGACTTCGCATTCTTGCTGGATCCGGAGCGCCAGCTGCTCTCCATCGGGTATTCCCTCTCCGACAACCGGCTCGACAACAGTTGTTATGATCTGCTCGCCTCGGAGGCAAGGCTTGCCAGCCTGTTCGCCATCGCCAAAGGCGATGTCGTGACCAAGCACTGGTTCAAGCTGGGTCGCTCTGCTACCCCGCTGGGTCAGGCCGCGGCCCTGATCTCCTGGTCCGGCTCCATGTTCGAGTATCTGATGCCCTCCCTTGTCATGCGGGCCCCTATCGGCTCTCAGCTGGAGTGTACCAACCGCCTGATCGTCGACTTGCAGATAAGCTATGGCCACTCGCTGGGCATTCCATGGGGCATATCGGAGTCGGCGTTCAACGCCCGGGACATGGAGTTCACCTATCAATACTCCAACTTCGGCATTCCCCAGCTTGCCCTCAAGCGCGGACTGGCCGAAAACCGGGTGATAGCACCCTATGCCACAGGTTTGGCCGCCATGGTCAACCCGGGCGCGGCCTTGAAAAACTATCAACGGCTGGCTGCCATGGGGGGCGGTGGGCGTTACGGCTTTTACGAGGCGCTGGACTTTACCCCGTCCCGTTTGCCCGATAACCAGGATGTGGCCATAGTGCACAACTTCATGGCCCATCATCAGGGGATGACCATCGTCGCCCTCGCCAATGCCCTGCATCAGGGGCTGATGCGCGCCAGATTCCATGAAGAGTCCATCATTCAGGCTTGTGAACTGCTGCTGCAAGAGCGGATCCCGCAGGACATGCCCATTGTCAGACCCCGTGCCGCCGAGATAAAGGCATCGCGGATCAGGACCATACAGGACGTGCGATCAGTACGCCGCTTGTCCTCATCGACCCTGGGTGCCCCCGTGACCCACCTGCTCTCCAACGGTCGCTACAACGTCATGCTCACCAGTGCGGGGGCCGGCTATAGCCGTTGGGGCAACATTGCCATCACCCGCTGGCATGAGGACGCCACTCGGGATCACTGGGGTTCTTTCCTCTTTTTGCACGATGTCCACAGTGGTGAGACCTGGTCTCCTTGTGCGCACCCGCTGGGCAATTCCGACCACAAGGGGGAAGTTGTTTTTGCCGAGGATCGGGCACAGTTCATTCATCATCACGACCGCCTGACCACCACACTGGAAGTTCTGGTGTCCGGTGAAGCGGATGGCGAAGTACGACGTATCTCGCTGAACAACCGTGGTCGCAGCACCCGCTGTATCGAGCTCACCTCTTACGCCGAGGTCGTGCTGACCACACCGGAAACTGACAGGGCACATCCCGCCTTCAGCAAGCTTTTTGTGGTCACCGAATTTCTGGCGGAGCTGGGCGCGCTGATTGCGACCCGGCGCTCCAGAACACCGGAAGACAGCGAGATCTGGGCCGCTCACTTCATCATTGTCGAGGAGCAACTGGCCGGTACGCTTCAATATGAATCCGATCGCGCCCGGTTTATTGGCCAGGGCCGAACCCTGGCCTCGGCCCATGCCTTGCAGCGGGATGTTGCCCTGTCCAACACAACGGGCACAGTGCTCGACCCCATTTTCTCGCTGCGCCAGCAGGTGCAGGTCTTGCCCGGCAGCAGTACCAAGGTTGCATTCTGGACGCTGGTGGCTTCATCCCGGCAGGCCTTGCTCGATCTCATCGATCAGCACCACAACCGCCATGCCTTCCAACGGGCCAAGACACTGGCATGGACCCAGGCACAGGTGCAGTTGCACCATCTGGATATTCAGGCGGCGGATGCGGCCAACTTCCAGAGGCTCGCCGCTCCCCTGCTCTACGCAGACTCGCGCTTTCGCGCCTCATCGAACACCATATTGCATGGGCTGGCACTGCAATCCGCCCTCTGGCAGCTCGCCATCTCAGGTGACCTGCCCATCATGCTGCTGCGCATCGATGACATAGAGGATCTGGCCCAGGTACGCGAACTGCTGCTGACCCATGAATATCTGCGCATGAAGCGTCTGGCCGTCGACCTGGTGATCGTCAATGAGCACGCCGCCACCTATGTGCAGGATCTGCAAAATGGCATAGAGACAGCCGTGCGCAGCAGCCAGTCCCGACCCCGCTTCCATAGCGAGCTGGCCCGCGGCTCCGTCTATACGGTGCGCACCGATCTGATGAATGCCGAGGTTTGCCAACTGCTGTATGCGGCGGCGCGGGTCGTACTGGTCGCTCACCGTGGCTCCCTGCAGGAGCAACTGGCCCGTCTGCCAGACACATCCCAGTCACCGCAACCCTCACCTGTCTTCAGGGCGCCCCACATCAGCGCCAGCAAACATTTACAGCATCCCGAGCTGGAGTGTTTCAATGGGCTGGGTGGGTTTGCCAAAGACGGACGTGAATATGTCACCTTGCTCAGCGCGGGTCACACCACACCCGCCCCCTGGATCAACGTGATTGCCAATCCGCAGTTTGGCTTTCAAGCCTCCACCGAAGGCAGTGGTTACACCTGGGCAGACAACAGCAAAGAGAACCAGCTGACCGCCTGGTCCAATGATCCTGTGACGGATCCCGTCAGTGAAGTCATCTATATACGCGATGAAGAGACCCTTGATCTCTGGACGACGACCGCTCAGCCCATTCGTGATGGCGGTACCTATATCGCTCGTCATGGTTATGGTTACAGCAGCTTCGAGCATCAGGTTCACGGCATCCATAGCGAGTTGCTGCAATATGTCCCGATAGCGGATCCCGTCAAGATCTCCCGCCTGACACTGCGCAACCAGACGAATGCCCCCCGCCGTCTCTCAGTGACCTGTTACGTGGAATGGGTGCTGGGCGCCTCTCGCAGCGTCACAGCCCCCTTTATCACGACCCAGATGGATGCACAGACGGGGGCCATGCTGGCACACAACCCCTGGAATGCCGCTTTCCCTGGCCGGGTAGCCTTCCTCGATCTGGGGGGACAGCAAACGAGCTGGACCGCCGATCGCAGTGAGTTCCTGGGATACCGCGGTCAACCCGCCTCTCCTGCGGCGCTGGCAAGCCATAAAGCCTTGTCTGGCAGCACAGGGGCCGGGATTGATCCCTGTTCAGCGCTGCAAACCCATGTTGATCTTGCCCCAGGCCAGAGCCTTGAGCTTGTGATCCTGCTCGGTCAGGCAGGCTCAACCGAACAAGCCCGTGCCCTCGTCACCCGCTATCGTCATGATCTCGATGTGGTGCTGGACGAGGTGGAGGCTCAATGGCAGTCACTGCTCGGGGCCGTTCAGGTCAAGACCCCGGACAGGGCCATGGACATAATGCTCAACGGCTGGCTGATGTATCAAACGCTCGCATGCCGGATCTGGGCCCGTTCTGCCTTCTATCAGGCGGGAGGCGCTTACGGTTTTCGCGACCAGTTGCAAGACGGGATAGCACTCAGCTTTGCCAACCCCCGGAGCACACGGCAACATTTGTTACGCACGGCCGCTCGCCAGTTTATTGAAGGGGATGTGCAGCATTGGTGGCTGCCCCACTCGGGCCAGGGTGTGCGCACCCGGATCTCCGATGACAGGGTCTGGCTGGCCTTCGCCACGGCCACCTACGTTCGAAGCAGTGCTGATGACAGCATTCTCGATGAGGAGATCCCGTTTCTGGAAGGCCCGGCACTGGGCACGGAGCAGCAGGATGCCTTCTTCCTGCCACAAGTATCCGAAACGTCAGCCTCTCTGTATGAGCATTGCGCTCGCTGCCTGGATCAAGCCATGGCGCTCACCGGGAGCAATGGTCTGCCACTCATGGGCTCAGGTGACTGGAACGATGGGATGAATCAGGTCGGCAGTGCAGGCAAGGGGGAGAGTGTCTGGCTAGGCTGGTTGCTACTGCGCACCATCAGTCTGTTTGCACCTCTGGCCCACGCCCGTCAAGACAAGCGTGCCGAACTCTGGCTGGCTCATGCCAATCGGGTCGGGGTCGCGCTGGAACGCAAAGCCTGGGATGGTGCCTGGTATCGCCGGGCGACCTTCGATGACGGCAGCTGGCTGGGTTCAAAAGAGAGCCCCGAATGCCAGATAGACTCCATCGCACAATCCTGGGCCGTCCTGTCCGGTGCGGCCAACCCGACCCGAGCCAGAATAGCCATGCAATCCCTGGAGCAACACCTCATCAAATACGATCAGGGTTTGTCTCTGCTGTTCAGTCCACCGTTTGACAAGCTGACCCAGAATCCGGGGTATATTCGCGGATATCCGCCCGGACTGCGCGAAAATGGCGGCCAGTATACTCATGCCGCCATCTGGGCCATCCTCGCCTTCGCGCGCCTCAAAGAAGGCACCAAGGCTTATGACCTGTTCTGCCTGCTCAACCCCATCAACCATGCACTGGATCCTGAGGCCGTCGAGCGTTACAAGGTTGAACCTTACGTGATGGCTGCAGATATCTACTCAGTCGCGCCGCACAACGGTCGTGGCGGCTGGACCTGGTACACGGGGGCGTCAGGCTGGATGTATCAGGCCGGTATCGAAGGCATATTGGGGATCCGTCGTGAGGGGCAGCTGTTGCTCATCGCCCCCAACTTGCCCGCGCATTGGCCCGGATTTAGCGCAACCATCACCCTTGATGCCGCCCACTACAACATAGCGGTGAATACAGAGGTGTTATCGGGGCTGCAAGCAGACACAATCCGACTCGATGATGTGCTGATGGAGCCTTGCGGCTCACCATTTCGCGTACCACTGATCGACGGGCACCACAGGATTGACATTACCCTGGCGGTGCAATAACAGAGTCTGAGTGAACAAACTAGAGACAAAGCGGCCTGCTCCCGGGCCGCTTTTTGCTTGATTGCACGCACGCCCAACTTTTTATCCTGATCATGACGTGTATCCCAGCCAGACCAAGCCAAGGACTGGGGTATAGGCCCTCGATCGTTAGCTGGTAATGGTAATCCTTAACCGCAGCTTATTAACTAGCTGTTCAAAGCGAGCCGGCTCGTCTTACTCAGACCAGCCAGCAGGTTGTTTACCCTTGGTAGATTGCTCCAGCCACTAATACAGTTTCACTTTAGTTACTCTTGGAGCTCATCCATTTTTCTTGGAGTACCAACATCAATTTTATTATGGGGAGCCTTCATTAAAGATGATAAGGATTTAAACTCTCTATATTCATCACAACTCAACGTCGGTAGCAAAAACAATAAAATTCTATTCAAGTCACTTTCATGGCAATATATATTCGCGAACCCAGAGCAACCAAATGAAACAGTTTCAAATCTAATATAGGATATATCTCTAACCACTTTAACAAGATTAACCTTGTCTTTGTTAAATAGAGTGTAATCTGTGGTAACTTCCTTTTTGAAATTAGTAAAAAAGAATGCAAAAAGTGCCATGCCACCTGCACCTACTAGAGCAATAGGCCCTAAAATAGTAACAGCTATTACGCATACCCCTCCCCCTAACCAAGCCAGCATACGCACTATGTCGTACGCCATTTCAGGTATCGCATCCTGATAAGTTGTGATGATGCCTTCAGTTGTCATTCGATAATGGTAGTTTTTATCAGCCAGCCATAAATAACGAGAAAACAGAGCAACAAAAATACTAATAATTATAAATCCCCAGCCAGAATTGCTACCTCCATATAAAACAAACGCACCAACAAGAAACAATATCCCCGTAGGGAACAATATAGCGAAAAGGACTCCTACTGTTTTCACTTTAATATCCCACTCATACACTGTAGGTGCGTGTTTTATTTTATTTTTGTTGACTTAAACAATCTTTTGTTGCTCTTCATGTGAAGTTTTGCAATGGGACTCGCCCTGCTCACTCATGTCATTTTTTTATTAGCATTGTTCATTATTGATTTCCTTGACTACCGACTACTAGCGCCGGCATAGAACCCAACTCTCCGCTACTGCTATCCAAAATGATGGGCCCGTTACTCTTTCCACTTCCCTTGAAGATAAATTCCCGCCGTACCATGCCCCCCAAATACCCGAACTCCAGTTTGATGGCCGAATTGGTATCGACACCCAACGGCAAGGTATAGACCAACTCATCCCAGCGTCCGCGTTTGGTCTCCTGTATTCAGGGCTGCATGGCTGTCTGATAACGAACTAGCTTGACCTCCTCGTCAAACAAGCTGACAGGTAATTTCCATGGTGAACTGCCACAATAGTTATTTACCTAATGACAGCTAGGATATAAACATCAGGTCATTGGGTGACCTTTAATATACTTTATCTCGACGCATCTAATCTGCTCTTTAATCAGTTCAACAACCCATTCAAAATCCTCAGACTTACAATATAAGTTATCGCTATATGATATTTTAAAGGGGTTTGATTCAAATCTAATCGCCTTTTTTCTATTAGAAATAGAAAGCGTGTAGGGCCAGTCTTTTTTAAAAATGGTTTCATGCTCTGACACTTCACTTTTAAAGTCAGTGAAAAATACCGCAAAGAGCGCCATACCACCTGCACCAACCAGCGCTAATGGCCCCAATACGACAACAGCTATCACACATACCACCACACCCAACCAAGCCAAGCCACGGACTATCGTATAAGCCACTTCTGGAATCATATCCTGATAAGTGACGATAACGCCTTCCGTTGTAAGGCGGTAATGATAGCTTTTATCTGCCATCACTAAATAACGAAAGTAGGGGGTCATTGCCATAGCGACACCGAATGCTAGATAAGCAAATCCCCAATCACCATCACCAGCAAGCAATACGCACCCCACAGCGAACAACGTCATAATTGTTGTAACTGTTAGAATCATTAGCCAAGCGAATGGTGTAGGAACCTGAATATTCCATTCATGAAGCGTCGGTGCCTCACGTACTCTTTTTTGATTCGCCTCGATAATACGTTGTTGCTCTTCCTGCGGTAATAGACGAAAAGGGGTCTCCTGCTCGCTAACATCAACTACTTCGTTTGCCTTAACCATTATTTATTCCCTTGCTTACCGACCACTAGAGCGGGCATTGAGTTCAATTCGCCTTGGTTTGCATCCAATGTGATTGGGCCATTGCTATTGCCACTGCCCTTGAAGATAAATTGCCGCTGTACCATACCACCCAGATAACCCAGCTCCAATTTTATGGCCGAATTGGTATCGACACCTAGCGGCAGGATATAGACCAACTCATCCCAGCGTCCGCGCTGCGTTTCTATCACTTTGGGCTGCATAGCAGCATGATAACGGTCTAGATCCTCTTTGGTACGAGCCGGTACCACCTGACCGGCTCTGGCAAGCGGTTGGCCGATCACCTTCAGCCCTATGGTCTGCCCCCGCAAGTGCGCAGGGAGCGAGAGTTGCAATTGCCACTGGGGGCGGCCAGTATCCATCCAACCCTGAGGCGCGGAGCGTACTACCGTCAAGCTGGCCCCCGGCTTATTGACCAGTTGTTCAAAGCGAGCCAGCTCATCCTCGGCAGACCAGTTGGCAGGCTGCTTGCCCCAAGTCGATTGCAGCAACCACTTTTCCAGATCCGAGCGTTTAAAGATATTCAGCAGCACTGTTAGAGCCAGATAGGCGATACCCAGCACAAAGAGCCCGACAACCATCCAGGGCGCAAAAATAGCAGCGACGGATGAAAAACCTAAACTATTGACACCTAAATACGCAAGCTGGATGAGGAAGATGCCACCTTGCCCAAATAACACCCCTGCTTTCATCTGCAAGAGTGTTTTTTCCATGCCACTTATCAGTGGATCTTGGCTAGCCTGCCAACTGTCCAAGGCTTCAAGCCCTGCCGCAGCCAAACCTAGACTAGAAAACGCCAGCATCCGTAAAGAGAAGGCTTTAACCCAGACCGCATGCTCACCCTCTTTTATCGCTGCTTTTATCGAGATTGCTGTCAGGGCTCTCTTACCTCCATCGGCAGTGAGTGGCTTTAACTGCCCCCACGCAGCCCCCTGATAGAGCGCGGCGATGGCATTGCCCGTCCAGGCAAAGGCCGAGCCCAGCTGCATATTTGCCCGTCCCCGACCGATGGACTGGGCGTTTTGCGCCGTCCCTGCAATGACCACAGTCAGGTTCCAGAGATTGAGCAGGGCCACCAAGCCACCAAAGGTCGCCAGATTGGGGACTCTCTCGTTCATGGCAGTGATGCGTTGATTCACTCCACTGCGCACGCTCGCCAGATAGTCACCGACATATTGTCTGGCCTGCTGCTGGTAAAGATCGCCTTTCAGTTTGACCAGCATGGGCATCTCGCTGGCAATCAGGGTATCCAGCCGTTGCTGCAGGGTTTTTAGCTGGCCATTGATGGCTTGCACCGTGGTATTGCGCCCGGGTGGTGGCGAGCTGATGGCCGACATCTCTTTGACAATGGACCAGACCCTCTGCTGGAAACTGTTGTAGAGCATCCGATAGCCGCTGTTGACCTGCAGCGGCTGGTCGCCGAGCAACGACTCCAGCAGCACCAGCCTCAGATTGCCTGCCAGGCTGTTCTTCCAGGCGTGGGGTAAGATAGCCGCCATGATCTGGGCGTGAGCCCCCTTGGCCATGGATTTTCCCGCCACCTTCATGGCCTCGATCACGGCTTCGGCAGTCTGGAACCAGGATTTCTGCTTGAGCCTCTCATCCCCTAATAGCGTTTCCAGATCGGCCGCTCTACCAAAGAGGGCAGTCATGTCGCCAGACGAAGTGCTGAGCCAGGCATTGTCTACCGTCTGTTCGCTCAACCCCTTGTACAACGCAATATCAAAACCATAAGGGGCCAGCGCCAGCAAGTTGTCACGGCTCTTTTCGCCAAGCAGTTTTTCCAGCGCTTTTTTCCTGGTCTCAGTGCTGCAACTAAGGGAGAGCGCCTGCCCAGCCTCGGCAAACAGGGTCTGCAGATAGGCTTGTCCCTTGGTCGTTCTGTTGTCCAGACCAAAGGGCAGCGGCTCGGCCTTGAGGCGGGTCACGCCATTGAACAAGTCCTCATGGGCTCGACCCAGAGCCAGTTCCAGCTCATTGAGTGGTACCTGATACTGCTTGATAAACGCATTGAGCCCAGTCCAATTGACCTCATCCTGAAAGGCGGCGCGCTCTTTCCACTGCCTTACCTGCTTTTGGGATGGGTTGAAACCATATTGTTCCCGCAAGAGTTTCAGCTTGGCATCTGCTTGCTTCTCCATGGGGGAGTCGAACCTCACCACGCCAGGCTCTGCTGTCATGCTCTCCATATCCGCGAGATAACGATCCCCAAGATAATCATCCAGCGCCTCTTCAAACGCCTGGGTCCTGGCCACATTGCCCCTGACGGAGGCGGGCAAATCTTTCTCATCAAGTCGCACCCTGGCCAGATTGCGCGTCACCTCGGCCATCATCAGCTTGTGCGTGTTTACCTTGCGCAGTTTCTCATCTTCCCCCATCAAGGCTTCCCGCTTGGCCAGCAGTTGATTGACCTTCATGGAAAGGTCGGCAAGATCGGCCAGCGGATCCTCCAGAGCGACCACCATGGCGCTTTGGGGATCTGGCATTCCCGCCTTGTAGGCGGCGGGTGAACCCGCAGGCTTGTGTGCCAACAGTTTGATCCCTTGCTGATCCTCTTCTGCCAGCTTGGCCAGTGGAGCACAAGAGAGCACGAATCCCTGATTCGACATCCCCAGATCCGCGACCTTGTCGAGTAAATCAGGCAGGCCGCAATGGGGTGCCTTCATGGAGCTGGCAAAGCTGCCCAGCTTGACTTGTCGCATCCAGGCACTGCGCAAGCTGCTGCTCTTTTCCATCTCTTTTCTGATGCGCCCCGTCCAGCGCTGGGGAGAATAAATGAGGGAGAGAGTGTGACTCGCGGGGTAGAGCAGATGACCCTTGCTCCCCTTGCTTTGACTGATGAAAGTCGCGCCCTTTATTTCATATTCATCGAACGTCTTGGCCTTTTCGTCATAAACATAGAGCCAGCCATCACGCAGTTGGCGCAAGGCATAGTCGCTCTCTTTGAACTTGAGCGGGGCCATAAAGCCAGCGCCGGCAGGCACTGGATGGGGCTGCTTTTGTGGCGGGGAAAACGGCTCATCGAGGGCGTAACGCACAGGGATGATGGCAATCTTCTTGTTCTTGAGCGGGCAGACTCCTGCCGGGCTCTTGCTGTTGTTTGGACTTGCACACTGGGCGGCTTGATTGGGCGTACTCATGCGTCTTGATCCTTTTTACTCAGTGCTTCCGCCAGCTCAGCGGCTTGCTCAATACGTTGCGATGGGGTTTGTGCCGAAGGCTGAGTGATCAAGGCCTTTATACGGGGATATTCATCCTGCTCAAACCAGCCACTGCCGAGGTAGCCAAGCACATTGAAAAACAGCAGCAAATCCCGTTCACTCTCGAACCCCTTGCCATAGGCCTGTTCAGCCCAACGGGCAATCCACGCTGCGGGCTCAATTTGTTCCTGCAAACGGGCCGGGAACCAGCTGGCCATGTGTTGCCGGATCACATCCAGGGTGTGCTGCCAGCTGACTTCCCCCAGCCGAGTCCACTGCGCATCCGAGAGTCTGAACCGTTTGCCAACCGGCTCACCCAACTCAGGTGACACTGTCTTGTGCCACCACACTGGCTGGTTGGCTTGCCGCACCGGGATCCAGACCTGCTCAACGTCTTGCCAGAGCCAGGGCTCGTCATCCATAAACAAACGCCACATGGTTTCAGGCATGGCAAGTTTGAGCAGGATCCGGCTGCCGTAAGGGCTTTCGACTTCGATTAGCGCTCTTAGTCGCTCAGCAAGAGGCAACAAGCCAAGCTGGGACGATAGCAGGTAACCCCATGATGGTTCACGGTTTTGCATAAACCAATCGAGCAGATTAGGCGTTGCACACACCAGACAGGGGCTCACCTCTCGCAGGCTGTCCCAAGGGGCATAAAGATAAATAGGCTGATAAGCGGGAGCATCATCCTGTTCGAACAAAACCCTTTCCAGCTCGGGAATACGGGCACCATCGAGCAGCAAATAGAGCCGCTCAGCGTTGGCCAGCTCAATATCGGGTGCCATCTCGATTGGGATAGTTCCCATCAATCGCCCCCTTCCTGTCTGGCCAACTGCTCACAAATTTCACACACTGGCTCGGCAGATTTTAGCGTCGCAATCTGACGCACAGGCTCCATCGGCGGCGGCGGTGCGACCACTTCAACCTCACCGGGCTGGATCGGCATCTGGCCACCCCAGCCGGAGCCGGAACCCGGGCTGCCACCCGAGTTCATCTTGATGGAGCCGCCGCTGAGGGTGACGCCGCTCGGGTCAATCTTGACAAAGCTGCCGCCCACTTTCAGGGTCAGCTCGGCGCCCGCTTCCATCACTATTTTCATACCCGCCTTGTGGTGTACTTCGCTGCCAGCATCGACCAGCAGGGACTGCCCTAGTTTCTGGTGCATGGATGCATCGACAGTCAGTGACAGGTCACCCTTGATATGGTCCCGCTTCTCCCCCTCCACCGTCAGGTGGTCGCTCCCCTTGATGCGGGTCACGCGCTCATTGTCGATATCTGTGTGTTGGTCGTGCTTGATATGCCAGGCCGCATCATTTTCGATGAGCACGTTCAGGTCTTTCTGACCGTGGATGTAAATCTCTTCCTGCCCCGCTTGGTCTTCAAAACGCAGCTCGTTGAAGCCCTCACCCTGGTGGGTCTCGGTGCGTAGCACGGTACGGGTCTTGTTGGCAGGCAAGTCGTAGGGCGGCCGGTTGGTGGCGTGGAAGGTGCGACCGGTGACGATAGGCTGGTCCGGGTCCCCTTCCAGAAATGAGACGATAACTTCGTGACCAATACGCGGAATCGCCATCATGCCGTACTGGCCCCCCGCCCACCCCTGGCTCACCCGCACCCAGCAGGAACTCTGGTCGTTGGAGCTACCATATCTGTCCCACGGGAATTGCAGCTTCACCCGGCCGTGTTCGTCGCAGTAAATCTCTTCCCCCTCGGGGCCCACCACAATGGCGATTTGCGGGCCATCCACCATGGGCTTGTGCGGCGCTTGTAGGCTGCCAATGCGGGCACGCCAGGTGGTCGCAGCTTTGACCACCCCAAACTCGTTGTGGTAGACGGTGGGGCCACTGCCCCCCTCCTCTTCCAGCGCCTGTGGTTGCAAGCCGGTATGGCTGATGCGCACGATTTGCCAGTCGCCATTGAGGTTGCTATTCGGGTGCTCGGTCAGCGAGAAAAACTGGCCCGGCAGCAGAGCTGCACTGTTGGATTTGCCGCTGCCCGCCACTGCGTCATTGCGAAGCGCATCGAGTCGGTGCTGGGCAAACGCCTTGCCACTAGGGTCCTGCTTGTAACGGCCCGGATAGTCAAAGTGCTGGTAGCTATCGCGCTGATGCTCCAGCTCGCTGCCCTGTTTCTTGTGGGAGAGCCCGTAGGCCGGGGTCTTGAAGCTGTAGTCTTTCAGCTCCACATCGCTCGGGCGCACCGCTTCCCGGTAGTGGAACTGGCGCACATAGGGGCCCTGCTCCAGCGAGCGGTTGCCGAGATTGAAAAAGAGCTCGGGGCCGGCTGTTAATGCAGCCGCATCGTCAGCAAACACGATGCGGTGTTTGCCCGCGTCGAATTCATGAAAATAGAAGAGCCCCTCTTCCGCGGCGAGCCGGTTGACGAACGCAAGGTCGGTTTCCCGGTACTGCACGCAGTATTCCCGCTTGGCGTGCTCATTCTTGAGGGCAAAAGCGTAGTCGGTGATGCCGTGCTCTTGCAGCAGGATGGAGAGGATTTCATCGGGTTTCTGCGCCTGGAAGATACGGGAATTGTGACGAAGCGAAAGCCGCCACAACGCCGGCTGCACCAGCAACTGGTAGCGGGTACGACGAAAGCCGCTGTCACCTTGCGCAAAGTCACTGACCACACCACACACCCGCCGCTGCAACTCGCCGTTGTACCACACCAGCAGTTCGCACGGCTGGTCCAGCACGGCGCCAAAGTCGACGTCAGGCTCTGGGCTCGCCAATTCCAATCGCAACTGGAACGGCCCATTCAGCGCCTCTTCTAGCGCAAACTCGGCCACCACGAAAGTGCTCTCGGGCAGCGCCCCTACCTTGACGGTAAATTGTAATCCTGTGCTGTCTGCCATAACGCTGTTCCTTATCCTGCCTGTCCGCTGCCCGAGCCAATCACAACCCCACCGCAACCAATAGCGGTACCGGTCACGGCGATGGGTTTGCCACTGCGCCGCAAAGAGCACAGGACAGTGCCGACGGCCCCCGAGATGCTACGCGGATGGGGAGGATTGTTGGGTTTATCATGGGACGCCAGCGGATCGCCCTGACTGGCCACCGGTTTGCCGTCGAGAAAGACGTCTGGGCTCGCGGCAATCACTGGGGATGGGTGAAAACCATCGTGGTCGGTGCCTGTGTCACCGAGCACTGAAATAGTGGAACACATCTCGACTGGCCTCTGTTGTGCTTTGCAATAAGGCCGAGATCATGGGCCATATGGCAAAACACAAAAGCTCCGACCACATCCAGATGAACAGGCCGGAGAAAATTTGCACGGGTCTGGTAACCGCTGACACTGCGAGTGCCAGAACCCTGGGTGTGCAACAAGGAATAACGTCAATAAGAGAGCGGAGCTTATGCTTCGCTGGGTGCGCGCCAGTCGTCAGAGCCGGAGGTACCGGCAACTGTGTGTTCCCAGTCAATCTTGCGGTAGGCCAGAGAGACCTGGATCAGCTGGGTGAAGTCAGACTTCGCCGGATCCTGGCAGTGGGGCATCTGGCAGTCGATGTCGACGATGGTGGCATCGGTCAGCACGGTAGAGAAAAAGTGCTCCTGCTTGCCTTCCACGGAGGTGCGATACCACTTCAGGGTCACTTTCGGCAGCATTTCACCGGAGGCCAAGGCGTTGTACATCAGCGGTACGGCCTTGTTCAGGGCAACGGTGAACTTGAACGGCTTGTGGACACGCTGACCAGCCGGTTGACCGGATTGCGGGTCAGTCGGTACGGTCACAACGTGTTGGAACTCTTGCACCAGCATCTCGTCTTCGTGGCCCTGCACGAAGATGTTGCCGACGGAATCGGAGGTGAAGGCACTCGCGGTGATGTTGCCCTGGGTTTTACCTTCGATGCTGATATAACATGGAGTTGGCATGGGTATGCTCCTGATTGGTTGAACGGTAATGACACTCGACCGAAACCATTAGCAGTGACCATGCCACTCTTTTTATTTCATATTTTTCAATGCATTAACAACATAGCTTTGCACCAGCCAGCTCACATGACGCAATAAGCTGCGCCCGGCCACCGTTTACACCGGGAATAGTTGCCCAGCCAGCTGAATATTTCGCATATTGCGCAATTTGTTGCGCGATACAAAGTGAATCACTGCCCTTCATCCACATTGGCAACCAATGCCATCTCTACATTCAGTCTGACGACGCCCTGCTTCAGGGCCCATGAGATGGCCTGGCTCTTGCTGCTGGCTCCCAGCTTGCTCACTACATTGTTCAGGTGAAACGTCACGGTACGAGGAGTGATCCCCAATATCTGGGCAATGTCACTCACCTGCTTTCCCTCCGCCGCCCATCGGCACACCTCCAGCTCCCGCACGCTCAGCGCATCCTGCGGTGACAGACCGGCCAGACAGACCCGGGCTACCGCCTCGAAGATATGCATGGAGAGCCAGCTGAGAAACGGCACCGCAGAGAGCCACTGTTGGCTACTACGTGGTGTGCTGGTGATGAAGGAGAGCAGGCCCACATGGCCGTTGGCACCGTGCCAGGGAAAGGTCACGCCATCGCGAATGCCAAATTCGCTGGCCAGTTGCATCACCTCCCGGCCCTGCTCATCGCAACTCTCGTCATCGCGCGCCACATCGGCCCACAGAATGGGAGTGCTTTGGGTCATGCCACGTTTGACGATGGGATCGATGGCAAAGAAGCCGCTGGCCGTATAGGTATCTACCCAGGCTTGTGGGCAACCGTTGAAGATGATGACGTCGGGACGCTGAATGGTACTGGGGAAGATCAGGCCGAGCCTGAAATAATCGAACCCCATGCGCGCTGTCAGTTCACGCAACAGGATCACTATGGTGCGCTCATCAGCGGCCGTCTCAAACTGGGTGATGAGATCCAGCGCATGCAGGGTGTTCATTTCTACGGTATGAGGATCATGCACGAGATAGGGTGGCCAAATATGGAAACGTGCCACATGTTAACAAGCATCAACAACTCGTAAACCAGCTCCCATCACAGAACCAAAGTTTTTCGGTAAATAATGCCTGCAAACTTGGCGTTTGCTACGTACACCACAGAAGTTTTAAACGAAGTTACACATTAATTTCGAATACACTAAACACCAGATAAACGTTCTATTGATAACCTCAAAAAAACCATATGAATCTCACAAAAGAAATTATAGCAATAAAAATACAAAGGTCTGCAAGACTATAGAGGGAGAAAAGATTATGACTCTTCCTTAAAGGAAGAGTCATAATCTAATTAATCCGCTACAGATTTATCAGGTGATAACCCACCTATGTTATAAGCTTCCAGTTGAGGCCGATATGAATGCCTGGAAAAATTAAAAATTGTCAGACTCCCAGGCGTTACAGGTAACAGCTGTGAAGGCTTCAATCCCAAGAACGCCACACAAGCTGCTCTTATAACACCGCTGTGTACTACAGCTAAAAGATCTCCATCGCCGGCCTGAACCCATGAATGAAGTGCCTTTTCTATTCTGGATAAAAATACATCCCATTTCTCACCACCTTCAGGGGTAAATGTACCTGCCCGCCATGCATCATAAAGACTACTTTGTGTTGCGATTAACTCAGGCTTGGATTGTCCTGTCCACACCCCCATATTCAATTCACGTAACTCAGGATCTGAGAGTGCCTGACCATATCCAATGATCTCCGCAGTTTGTCGAGCACGGCCAAGATCCGAGCTGACAACTCGTACGGGAGAAAGCTCGCGTATATTTGGAATAATCGCCTTTGCCTGAGCAATCCCACGAGGAGAAAGAGGTGTATTCTCATGTCCTTGCAGACGTTTTTCTATATTCCATAGTGTTTCACCGTGTCTCATAAGAATAAGACGCATATTTATACCTCCACGTTATCAATATAAAGATACCACTCATGGTTGATGAACATCACAATGTATATCCAAGTAGCTTAAACCAGCTTAATACTGCGATGGAAATAATGCTGGCCCCAATAAAACAAGTGATAACACCATATTTCAGCTGATCTAGAACTGTAAAAAAACCTGTGGAGAAATAAATAGCATTAACTTTCGAATGAGGTGGCAATGTAATTGTGTATGTCAAGGTAAAGGCTGCTGCTAGAGCGAGTGTAACTGGATTAAGGCCTAATGTTTTAGCCAGTGCAATAAATGCAGGAATCAAAATAGTAGTACGTACCGTTTTAGAAGTAAAAATCATGTGGCTATACATGCTTAGGAAAATAACCACAACATAAGTGGTTGTTGGAGTCATTGTTTCCAGTCCCAAGCCATAGACCAGCTTACCAATTATCCATTGAGCCCCCTGGGTTGATTCCAGCGCATTACCTGCAGCATAGGCACCGGCCGCAAATAACATCAAGTCCCATTTTATATTTGCCTCAGACCATGTCAGCAAGCCAACTTTCGGCATCAAACATAAAACTGCAGCTATCACAGCTGTCATATATACACTGATACTCCAGCCATTGAACCAGACTGCGTGATAGTCCTCCGTTGCCCATAGCACGACAGTAAAAATAAAGATCGCTATCGCTCGTTTTTCATTGCTGGTTATCTTACCCAGCGACGCCAATTCGGCTGTCAGTTTATTCATTCCTTCAGAAAAACCCACTTCGCCCTTGAATGAAAACAGCCGTAATCCTACGCCATAAGTAAGAAGCATAGTTAGAATTGCTGTTGGCATGCTGGCCATCAACCAATCCATATAACCAATATTTGCACCAGTTTGTTCTTCAATAAATCGAACAGCTATCATGTTTGCTGCAGTACCCGTCATGACACCAGATGTAGCAATAGCATCAGCTTGCACTCCTAGCAACATTGTTAATTTACCAAAGTTGCTTTCACCTGGGATAGCACGATAAATTTCTAATAAAATAATACAAATAGGCACCATTAGGCTGGCTCTAGCGGTTGTCGATGGAACGAAAAAGGCCAATGCAAAGTTGATGAATATCAGAACCAATAGAGTTTTTTTAGGGGTCTGGCCAAAATGAGTAATCATCCATAGAGCAAAGCGGCGAGCCAGATTCGACTTCATCATGGCTGATGTCAAAATAAATGCTGAGACCATTAACCATATGACATCAAATCCCAGGGTGCTAAATGCAGCTTTTTCTTTTACTGTATTTGTCAACACCAACATAATGATAGCAATTATGGATGTCAAATAGATGGGCAATGATCCTGACACCCACATCACCAAGGCTGAACAAAATATTGCCAATGCCTTTTTACCTTCAGCAGTCAGGCCTTCAGGAGTTGGCATAAACATCAAAACTAAAAATACTACTATTGCAATAGGAATACCAAATTTATTCAAAAATGATGAGCTTTTTAGCTTCTTGTTTAATTGTTGAGGGGGAATATTATGCGATTCACCCAATGGACTGATGTTCATGCGACTTTCTCCTTTTAGCATGTGCCATGTTACTTTCATGGAAAACAGTATGTAAATCCAATTGCTTTTTTGAATTTAAGTCATAAGATTTACCTATTAGGGGGATATCGATGGAGCAAGTCTATATGATGAGTGAGTGTCGACCCCAATAGTAACCCTCATGGTAGTAACTTGAAATCAGGAAGAAAATGATATGAAACCACTGTTCTTCTTACGCAGCTTATGGCATATATATTTTATAACATACCTAACTTTTAGGTGAAAATGATGAATTTAAATCAGCTTCAAGCATTTCTCATTCTGTCCGATTGTCTTAATCTGACCGAAACAGCCAATCTCATGCACTGCTCACAACCAGCAATGAGCCAGAAAATACGGACATTGGAGCAGGAACTAGACACAGTACTATTTGATCGCATTGGGAAGCGTATGCATCTGACTCATCAAGGGGAGGAGTTTCGCATTTACGCAGCACAGGTTATTAATACATTACAAGCAGCACATGAACATCTGCGCCAACTTGATAACCCGCTTAAGGGGACTGTTACATTTGGAGCCAGTAATTTTATTGGTGTCTATCTTATCCCAAGACTGCTTTCATTGTATAAAAAGCAGGCTCCAGATATTAAATTCTTAATAGATATTACGTCCTCACAACATTTACTACGTAAATTGGAGGCAAATGAGGTCGAGTTTCTATTACTGTCTGATCAGATAAAAATAGATTCAGAGCGTTACTTACTAACTGATTTTTATCGCGATACTCTGGTGTTGGTCAGCTCACCTAATCACCGCTTGGCGCAGCAGCGTCATTGTCAGTTGGCTGATTTGTGCAATGAAACTTTTCTGACCAAACCCATTGGCTCGGCAACACGCTCATTCCTGTTCAAGACGATAGAGTCCCATAACGTCCAGTTACATAATTTGCTAGAGATCTCAAGTCAGGAAGCAATTAAACAAGGTGTCATTCACAACCTAGGCATTTCTATTATTTCACGGCTGGCAGTTTCTCATGATATTGAAAGTGGAAGACTGGTCGAGATCCCTATAGAGGGGCTCACATTCGAACGAGGCATCCGCATCGTCCATCATGTGGAGAAACATATGCCGCCTGCAACTGCTTTATTTATAAAAGAAATTCAATTCCTTGCGAGGAGCCTATCAAAAATATGAAAAATGTTGACATTACCAATAATAAATTCGAGTGGTATTTACCGCTGCTATTAAAAATTCTTTCTTAGAGTTTAATATAAATCAGCGCGCATATGGCCACTCTCATATGAGGAACTGCCTTATTAATAAATGTTGTACTAAAGCCTCTCACCGAAAAATGCACTATGGCATTCAATCATGTTCACCATCCTCCAATATCAACGCTCGATCTTTCATTAATGCCAAAGCCATCAGCCACATTGATAAATAGCAGGTCCTCATAATCCCACAGCAAATGCTTTCCATCCCATAAATCCCTTGAACAGGTTGCGAGCCTCCCTCCTTAGACATCTTGGCCACTTTCTTCACCCACTGGACAATAGACAGGAGATAGTCGCTCAGATCGCATGTTGACAGACAGAGTTAACAGTGCTTCACGCAATTGACAGTGGAAGGATCCGTTGGAGCAGCCAACTGCATGATGATGCTATCCTGCGGTGACTTCGGCGGTCACAGTCCCGTTTCAGCATAATGGGAATGATGGTCCATTTAGGAAGGAACACTTGTAGTCAGGAGTAATACTATCTGGCCTGGCGGCAGAAAGGCGCACTTGTAACAGCGGTTGGCATCGCATTTTGCATGGTGTATTGGGAGACTAAAACCAAACCACAAAAGGATTTTAATCTTGTTTGAATGTGTGACCGCCAATGCCTTCGCTCATCATTTTTTACATAGCAAAAAGGCCATCCTTTCGGATGGCCTTTTTGGCTGAATAAATGGCGGAGGAGGTGGGATTTGAACCCACGGATGGTCGCCCATCGCCGGTTTTCAAGACCGGTGCATTCAGCCGCTCTGCCACCCCTCCGCGACAGTGCGGCGAATATTACCCATGGCGATCCGGCTTGTAAATCCCCTTTTGGTTCGTTTGCCGATTTATTGGGCTAAATGACGCATAAAGTCGATAAAACGGGCAGAAACAGCGCTTTTTCAACCAGATAACTTGACTTGAAAACAGACTCACCCACTATAGTGACCATCACGAAATTCCCAGCAAGATGGACTTATGAGAATCAAACATGCCCTGCTTTGCGCCCTGACTGGCGCCACCCTGCTTGCGGCGCCGGTTCAGGCAAGCGAGCTGACCAAGAGCGATGTCGAGCAAATCGTGCGCGACTATCTGGTCAAGAATCCGGAGATCCTGGTCGAGATGTCCAATGCCCTGCGTGCCAAGCAGGAGAGCCAGCAGGCGGCCAACGACAAGAGCCTGATCGAGGCGCACGCCAAGCAGCTCTATTCCAATAAGGATCCCGAGAGCGGCAACCCCAAGGGCAGCCTGACCGTGGTCGAGTTCTTCGATTACAACTGCGGTTACTGCAAGCGCGCCCATCCGCTGATCAAGCAACTGCTGGGTGAAGACAAGGATATCCGCTACATCTACAAGCAGTTCCCCATCCTGAGCGAAACCTCCTACTTCGCCGCCCGTGCGGCGCTGGCGGTGCAACTGGGTCAACCTGACAAATACCAGGCCTTCCACGAGAAGCTGTACGCCCATCAGGGCCCGCTGTCCGATGAAGCACAGGTCAAGCAGCTGGCGGAAGCGGCCGGAGTGAACTGGAGCAAGGTCGAGGCCAAGATCAAGGACGGCAGCATAGATCAGAACCTGGGCACCAACCGGGCGCTGGCCGAAGCCATGAGCATCTCAGGCACACCGGCCTTCATCATAGGTGACCAGATACTGCGTGGCGCCCCCCGCGATCTGGCGAGCCTGAAAGGCTTCATCAAGGATGTGCGAGCGGGCAAGAGCATTCAGTAACCAGGCCCGTCGCACATAAAAAAACGCCCCGGCATTGCGATGCCGGGGCGTTTTGCCATTCAGGCTTTAGCCCTCAGGCCTGATGGGCCGTCGCGAGGAGCTGTCAGCAAGGCGAAGAGCTGCGCAGGGACCGGAGTTTATATGAATAAATGAGGCTCCCGAGCAGCGCATGACCCTTGATCATGGCTTCGCAGCAGGACCATAGCCGTTCGGGTTCTGGCTTTGCCAGCGCCAGGTGTCGGCCATCATCTGTTCGAGCCCGCGCTCAGCCTGCCAGCCCAGCTCGTCACGGGCCTTGTGCGGCTCGGCCCAGCATTCGGCTATGTCACCGGGGCGGCGCGGTTTGATCTGGTACGCTATGGTGCGACCGCTGGCCGCCTCGAACGCCCTGATCATCTGCAGCACGGAATAGCCCTGACCGGTACCCAGGTTGTAGGTAAAGACACCGGTATCGGCAGCGATGCGGGCCAGCGCCTTGAGATGACCGAGGGCGAGATCCACCACGTGGATGTAGTCGCGCACGCCTGTGCCATCCGGGGTCGGATAGTCGTTGCCAAACACTCCCAGCTCCTTGAGCTTGCCGACGCCCACCTGGCTGATATAGGGCAGCAGGTTGTTGGGGATGCCGTTAGGATCTTCACCGATGAGGCCGCTCTCGTGGGCGCCAACCGGGTTGAAGTAGCGCAGCAGCACTATGGCCCAGCGCGGATCGGATTTGGACAAGTCACGCAGTATCTCTTCCACCATCAGCTTGGAGCGACCATAGGGGTTGGTCGCGCTGGTGGGGAAATCTTCCCGCAGCGGCACAGAGGCAGGATCGCCATACACGGTGGCCGACGAGCTGAACACCAGCCGGAACACACCAGCCTTGGCCATCTCCTCGCACAGCACCAAAGTGCCTGTGATGTTGTTCTGGTAGTAGGTGAGCGGGATCTGGCTCGACTCCCCCACCGCCTTGAGACCGGCGAAGTGGATCACGGATTCAATCTTGTGGGCGGCAAACAGCTGCTGCAGGCAGGCTCTGTCCAGCACATCCCCTTCCACAAAGATGACCGGCTTGCCGGTGATCCGCTCGACCCGCTTGAGGGACTCGGGGGAAGAGTTGGACAGGTTGTCCAGCACCACCACCTGCTGCCCGGCACCCAGCAGCTCAACCAGGGTATGTGAGCCGATGTAGCCGGCGCCGCCCGTGACCAATATTGTCATTTGTTATCCCGTGTTCTGGTGAAACTGGGTTGAGTCTACTCGCCCGGTTTCACCAGGAAAAGGCTGAGATACTCATGACACCATCAGTAATCGAGACTGATATCCCCCTTTGCGGTGCAGGAACAGGCCAGTGCGACGCCGCCCTCCAGATCCTGTGCACTCAGCGTCATCACGCTCTGCCGTTCGATCTCGCCAATCGTGGTGCAGCGACAGGCGCCACATACACCGGCGCGACAGGCGGCTATCATGGTCTCGCCAGCCCCCTCCAGTGCGGCCAGCAGGGTCTGGCCCGGCAGTATCTTCACCTTCTTGCCGCTCTTCTTGAGAGTCAGCCAGAAATGGTCGCTGGCGGCAGCAACCGGCGCCGCGCCCGATGTAACAGCGGGCAGGCCGAACGACTCCTGATGCAACTGCTCCGCTGGCAACCCCAGCTCCGCCAACATGCGACTCACCGCCGCCATGTAAGGCGCAGGACCGCACAGGTAGACGTGGCGGCTGTGCAAGTCCGGCGCCAATTCCTTCAGCATGTCCGGGCTGAGTCGGCCCACCCAGGGATAAGCCGTCGGCGCCTCTTCCGGTACTTGCTCCAGCACTAAAGCGTGGCGCACGCCGGGATGAGATTCGGCCAGCTCAGCAAGCTCATCTGCGAAGATCACATCCGCTGGCGAGCGGGCGCTGTGGATAAAGCGGATGTCCGCCTCAGGCCGTTTGGCAAGCTCGTCGCGCAACATGGCCCACATGGGGGTGATGCCGGAGCCTGCGCTGAGCAGCAGCGGCCGCTCGCAGGGCAGCGCAGTCAGGTTGAAGTCGCCAAAAGGGCCGTCGACCCGGATCTCGTCCCCCACCTGCAGGCTCTGGTGCAGATGGTGGGAGACCCGCCCCACATCCTTGATGGTGACTTGCCAGCACGCATCCCGCGGGCTGGAGGAGAGGGTATAGGCGCGGCACATGGGCTGGCCGTCGATCTCTGTGTGCAGGGTCACGCACTGGCCGGCCAGCACGGGGGGCAGGCTTCCTGCAACCGGCGCGAACTGCCAGCTCACCACATCATGGGTGTCGGCGCGACGACCGATGCAACGCAGGGTGAGAGAGGGGGAGGTCATCACAAGGCTCCTCATTTTGAAAACATGTTTTTTAAACACGACGCTTTGAAAAAAAGGCGAGCCATCAGGCTCGCCAAAGGCTTACAACATGCTGAGATGATCAGGCCGGCACGGCCTGCGCGATCACCGGATTCAGGCAGCCAGGATCTCGGCGAGATCTGCTTCGGCCGTAGTGGTCCCTTTCAGGCCGAACTGCTCCTCCAGCACCTTGAGCAGGGCCGGGGTCAGGAAGGCCGGTGCGGTCGGACCGGTGCGAATGTCTTTCACACCGAGCGCCAGCAGGGTGAGCAGGATGACGATGGCCTTCTGTTCGAACCAGGAGAGCACCAGGGTCAACGGCAGGTCATTGACGCCACACTCGAACGCCTCGGAGAGCGCCAGTGCCAGCTGGATGGCGGAGTAGGCATCGTTGCACTGACCCACGTCCAGCAGGCGGGGAATGCCACCTATGTTGCCAAAATCGAGCTTGTTGAACTTGTACTTGCCACAGCCCAGGGTGAGCAGCAGGCTGTCTCGGGGAGCGGCCTTGGCAAACTCGGTGAAGTAGGCGCGCTCGGCCTTGTCGCCGTCACAACCGCCCACCAGGAAGAAGTGGCTGATTTCACCGGCCTTCACCTTCTCAATCACTGCCGGGGCGGCCTGCATCAGGGCATTGCGGGCAAAGCCGATGGTGATGAAGTGCTCGAGCTCTGTGTGTTTGAAACCGTCCAGCGCCAGTGCCTTCGCCACCACGGCGGAGAAGTCATCCCCTTCCAGGTGAGTCACACCCGGCCAGCCGACGATGGAGCGGGTGAAGATGCGGTCGCTGTAGTCGCCCACGTTGGGATCTATGATGCAGTTGGAGGTCATCACCACGGCACCGGGGAAGTTGGCAAACTCCTTCTGCTGGTTCTGCCAGGCGGAGCCGTAGTTGCCCACCAGGTGCGGGTACTGCTTGAAGAAGGGGTAGGCCAGCGCCGGCAACATCTCGCCGTGGGTGTAGACATTGATGCCAGTGCCTGCGGTCTGCTCCAGGATCAGCTTGAGATCCATCATGTCGTGGCCGGAGACCAGGATGCACTTGCCAGGCACAGGGGTGACCCTTGCTTGCGTCGGCTCGGGGTGGCCGAAGGTCGTGGTTTCGCCCAGATCCAGCATCTCCATGACACGGAAGTTGAACAGACCAATCTCCATGGCGCATTTGAACAGGGGATCCAGCTCGCTCGGGTCAGTGCTGAGCCAGCTCATGATGCGATGGAACTCGGCGGCTACCTCGCTATCCTGCTGACCCAGTACCCGGGCATGTTCCATGTAGGCGGCAGCCCCCTTGAGGCCGTAGAGGCAGAGCAGACGCAACCCCATGATGTCTTCGTGCACCTCGCTCTTGCCGCGATTGACCGCGGTTTGCGGCGCATGAGCCAGCTGGGCGAGCAGCTCGTCACCCGGCTCGAAGCCGGCGGCCTCGGGCAAGCCGGTGACTTGCACCGCCAGTGCCGCCAGACGGTCGACCAACTGCTGACGATGAGCCAACGCCTGGTTGACATAGGCAACGATGCGGGCGGAGTCGAAGTTGACGTTGGTGAGGGTGGCGAAGAAGGCCTTGGGCACGAAGGCATCGATCTCGTTGTCGATGACGCCATGTTCGCGGGCGGCCAGCGCCCAGGCGCTGAGGCCCTGCAGCGCATAGATCAGCACATCCTGCAGATCCGAGGTTTCGGCCGTCTTGCCGCACATGCCTTGTGCATAAGCACAGCCATTGCCTGCCGGGGTACGAATTGTCTGTTCACATTGCACACAAAACATCATGCCTCTCCTAATTGGACATTTCAGTTGCTTGTTTTGTGGCGATTCTATGCCCCTCGCCAAAAACTTAATAGGCATTCAATTTGCCAATTAAGTTTTCATTGATGCAGATCAAAAACAAAAAAGCCGCCCAAACAGGGCGGCAAGCGGGTGGATAAAAGGAGAGACAACTCAGGTTTACAACAAAACTCACATCAACAAGCGGTCAGGCAAGATAGGCGCGCAGCATCCAGACCAGTTTTTCCTGCTGCTGCACATAGTCGGAGAGGATGGATGCCGTCCCCTCGTCACCGGCCTCGGCGGCTTGTCCCAGGATCCGGCGCTGGGCGACCAGCAGCTCGCGGAAGCTCTCAAGCAGGGATTCGACACAGGCACGACCGTCATGCAGCCCCTTCTGCTCCGGGATGGCAGAGACTTTCAGGTAGTCGCTGAAGCTGTGCATGGGTACCCCATCCAGGGTGAGGATGCGCTCGGCCAGGGCATCGACCTTGAGCAGCAGATCGTTATAGATCTCTTCAAATTTCAGGTGCAGTTCGAAGAACTGGTTGCCGCGGATATTCCAGTGGAAGCCACGGACGTTCATGTAGAGGATCTGGTAGCTGGCCAGCAACTTGTTCAGCTCGGCGGCCAGAGCTTGTGATTGAACGGTATCAAGACCAATCGGACTTTTCATGTTTCACCTCCAGATTTGACGACGGAGCCAGATTAACGCCATTCAGACTCAAGAGGTAATCGTTGCTACCTGAGTGATTGATAGGGAATGGCTATCGCCTGGTGTGACAACCCGCTGATTATCCAGATTTATCACCCTTGGATGCGTTCGATATAGAGGATCACCTCGCCCAGATGAATGCCGAACTTGCTGATCTCGGCCCGATTGATCAGGCGATCTTCATCCAGCAGGTACATCCAGTCATCAAAGCTCACCCTCACCACCTGCTCATCCGGCAGAACCAGATCGAGCTGATAGCGCCAGTTGAGAGCAAAACCTTCCGTCTTGCCTACCGCCTCCCCCACTACGTCGGATGCGGTACCGCGCCAGTGACCATCTGCCCCCTTGCTCAAAAACCAGGTTCGGGTCTGCTGACGGCCGTCATCAAAGTAGAACTGCTCAAACAATTCGCCCTTGCCATCCTGCCAGCGCCCCACCATCTCGACCCGAAAGCGACTGGTCACTTCGCCGCTGCGGTCTGTCACCAGGCCATGAGCCACCAGTTTGCCATTGAAGAAACGGGCGAGATCCCAGTTCGGCCCCTGACCGCGATAGTCATCCAGACTGGCACCACAGCCAGTGAGCAACAGGAGTGGCAACAAGAACAGAAAACGACAGCAACGATAGAAAGACATTGAGTACTCCAGCATCAGAGTTGACCGCGCAGGCGGCGGGTAAGGGCAGGATCGCGACTGTTGTCGGCAAGCCAGATGGCCAGAAAGGCGACCGCAAATTGTGGATCAGCAAGAGTGCCGAGGGGTTTGTCCTGCCACCAGAAGTGGCCAACCCCGGCTTCATCCACATAGAAGGTCAGTGTGTCCCCCGCCGCCACATCAGGCCAGAAGGCTGCCAGTTGCCCAAGCCACTGCTGGCGCTGCGTCTCGCTGCCAAGCCCCAGCCGTTGCCACTCCTCTGCGGTGGCGGTCAGCAGGTCATCCCGTTCGATATCTCTGGCATAGGTGAGGGTCAGTGCCTGGGGATAGTGGCCCGGCTGATAGCGGCCACTCTGGCTGTAGAGGGTGGCATCATAGAGTTTGAACCAGAGCCAGTTCATCTCCCCCTGTCCGACCGGACGCAGCTGTTGCCAGGGGGCGGCAGAGGCCTGTGCAGAGGGTGCCATCATGGCGCCAAGCGCGGCAATCAGGAGGCTAATTCCACCCCATGTGCCAATTCGCGGGATCTTCCAGTTCATGCCAATCCATCTCCTGTTCCAGCAAGGTGTTGATATCCTGCATCACCACGCGCGCCAGTCGCCCCTGCGCATCACGCTGGCAGGCAACCACCAGATAGTAACGCTCGGTCAGCTCGTGCTGGCTCTCTTTGGTCCACTTGGAAAACAACAAGGCGTCGGTCGAAAAGGTGTTCATCTTGATTCACCCTCAAGCTTGACCGTTACCCACAGGAGTACGGGTAACCACCACATCCAGATCACCGCCAATAGTGCTGTGCTGATCCAGATGCCCCAGGGTAAGTGTACTGCGCCCATGGCCGCTCCCGCCACATAGGAGGAGGCGCCACCCGCCATGCCAAACAGCGCCTGCTGCCAGCGGGGCAAGGGGCGCAACCAGCGCAGTCCATGGCTGAGACTCAAGGCAAATCCCAGCCACAGCAGCACCAGCCAGAGAGGAAAGCCGGCCGGGAATTGAAACAGCCCCAGTTGCCAGAGCAGGCCATCGAGCAGACAGCCAGCCAGAGCCACCGGCAATAGCCACAGATCCCCCTTGCGGCTTGGAGAGAAGATGAAGTGGAGCAGCAGCATCAACAGCAGCGGACCCGGCAGCTGCCATTTCACCGCCAGCAGCCAATAGAGGTTGAACCCCAGCAGATGGGCCCACTGCCACATGGTCAGTGACCGCTCACTGGCACGTCACCGCGCCAGCCCGTTGGCCCTGGTTTGGCCGCTTCCAGCTGGACCAGACTGATGGCCCGCTCCCAGAAGCCCCCCTCGCAATAGGCGAAATAGAAGTGCCACAACCGGATGAAATCCTGGCTGTAACCCAGCTTGGGCAGCTCGGGGGCCAGCGCCAGAAAGCGCTCGCACCAGTGCGCCAGGGTACGGGCATAGTGATGACCGTGATCGTGCAGCCGCACCAGCTGCATGTCGGTCTCGCGGGCAATCAGTCCCGCCATCTGGGAGACACTCGGCAGGCAGCCGCCCGGAAAGATGTAACGCTGGATGAAGTCGACACTGCGCACATACTGGGCGTGGCGCTGATCGGCAATGGTGATGGCCTGAATAAGCAGGCGGCCACCGGGTTTGAGCAAACGTGACAACTGGCGGAAGTAATCGGGCAGGAAGGCGTGGCCCACCGCCTCTATCATCTCGATGGAGACCAGTTTGTCGAAGGTCCCCTCCAGTTTGCGATAATCCTCCAGCAGCAAGGTGATGCGATCTCCGAGTCCCTCCCGCTCGATCCACTCGCGCGCATAGTCATGCTGGGCCTGGGAGATGGTCGTCGTGGTCACCCGGCAGCCATAGTGACGGGCCGCATAAATGGCCAGCCCGCCCCAGCCTGTGCCTATCTCCAGCAGGTGATCGTCCGGCCTCAGCTCAAGGCGCTCGCAGATGGTATGCAGCTTGGCCTGTTGTGCCTCCTCCAGAGTGGACTCTGTCCCCGGATAGATGGCACTCGAATACTGCATATGGCTGTCGAGAAAACCTCGATAAAGGGTATTGCCCAGGTCGTAGTGGGCGGCGATGTTGGATCGTGAACCTGTCAGGGTATTGCGATTGAGCCAGTGGCGCGCCTTGTTGAAGGGGAAACTCAGCCAACTGAGCCGCCGCTCCAGGCTGTCGAGCAGTGTCATGTTGCGGGCCAGCAAGCGTACCAGCGCCACCGGATCCGGGCTGGTCCAGAGCCCTTCTACCCAGGTTTCACCGGCGGCAATGCTGCCTCCCAGCAACAAGCGGCGATAGAAGGCCGGATCCTTTACCACCACTTCGGCGTGCAGGTCAGTGCCAGCCACCCCGAAACTATGACGATCGCTGCCGTCCCGCAGCAGCAGTTGACCGTGCTCGAGACGCCCCAGCAGCTTGAGCAGCAGTTGCCTTGCGCCTTTATCGATGAAAGAGGCCGAACTTGTTGATTGCACCAGTTCCATTAGCGAGTCTCCGGATGGCTGAAAATAGGTGTTCGTTTGATAAAAAGACGCAGGGCCTGCCAGTAGATACCGAGCAGCACCTTCAGGGTCATCCAGGGCCAGCGAGCGAGCAGCGCCATCAGTCCCTTGCGGGACAGGGGCTCGCGGCTCAGCGCCAGGGTGGCGTCAAACAACTTGGCCTCGCCGGACTGGGGATGACTCTCTATGTGGATCAATGTCTCCTGCTCCGGTGGGCGAATGCGCCAGTGGTAGCGCATGGCCAGCCCCATAAACGGGGAGACGTGAAAATCCTTGTCGTGGGGCGTCAGCGCCGCCAGATCCAGCAGGTAATAGTGACGCTCATTCCAGGGGGTGTTCGACACCTCGGCCAGCAGGTAACGCGCCTCACCCTGCCGGTAGCAGAAGTAGAAGTTGACCGGGCTGAAGTAAAAGCCCATGCAGCGTACATTGCCGAGCAGCAGCACTCGCCCGTCCTGCTCGGCTGTGCCCCCCAGCTCTGCCACCTTGTGCCACACCGCCTGCTTGAGGCTCCCCTCGCTGCCTTTGAGATAGTCTTTGCGATGAAAGGAGAGCAACCCGGCCCGCTCCACGCCAAACCAGCGCCCCTGGCTGAGGCTCGGCAGCTCGTCCAGATCCAGCCCCAACATGAAGAGGCTGTAGGAGAAGGCGTGGGCCCTGGGTGCGAAGCGGCGATGTCGCACAGAGCCCTGCCAGATGGCACTGACTGTCTGAGCCATGGTGACAGCACTCATAGCTCGGCTCCGAAGCGTCTGGCGACGTCCAGGGCGCTGCGCACCCCGTCTTCATGAAAACCGTTGTACCAGTAGGCACCGCAAAAGTGGGTGTGATGCTGACCACAGATCTCCAGACGTGCCTGCTGCGCCTGGATGGATGCCTGATTGAACACAGGGTGGTGATAAACGAAGCGGCGCAGCACCTTGCTCTCGTCCACCTTTCCTTTGGGATTGAGGCTGACGCAGAAGGGCTGCGGTGAGTTCACCCCCTGCAATATGTTCATGTTGTAGCTCACCAGCGGCCGCGCCTCGTCGTCCCCGTCCAGCTGATAGTTCCAGCTGGCCCAGGCCTTGCGGCGAGTGGGCAAACAGCTGACATCGGTATGGAGCCAGACATCGTTGGCCTGATAGGCCATGTCGCCCAGAATCGCCTGCTCCCGCTCGCTGACATCCTGCAACAGAGCCAGCGCCTGATCGCTGTGGCAGGCGAGGATCACCTCGTCAAACTGCTCCTCGCCATAGCTGCTTTGGATCAGCACCCCCTCGGCCAGGCGCCGGATCCCCTGCACTGGGCAGGCGAGGCGGATCTGCTGTTGCCAACCTGCGGTCAGCGGGCCTATGTACTCCCGCGAGCCGCCGGGGATCACGTACCACTGAGGGCGATTGGCCACATCGAGCAGGCCATGGTTGGCAAAAAAACGCAGGAAAAAGCCAAGGGGAAAGGCGCGCATGTCCGCCAGGGTGGATGACCAGATGGCCGCCCCCATGGGCAGAATGTAATGGCGGGCGAAGTAGTCACTGAAATCCCCCACCTGCAAGAAATCCCCGAGAGTCAGCTCAGGACTATCTTGCTGCCGTTGACTGTCGGCCAGCCAGGCGCGCGCTTCCCGGTTGAAACGCAGGATCTCGGCGACGAAGCGGTAAAAACCCGGGCTCAGCAAATTGCTGCGCTGGGCAAACAGGGTATCCAGGTTGTGGCCGTTGTACTCGAGCCCCTCCGGGCTTTTCACCGAAAAGCTCATCTCGGCGTCCTGGCGCGCCACGCCGATCCGCTCCAGCAATTTAAGGAAATTGGGATAGGTGCGATCGTTGAATACGATAAAGCCGGTGTCGATGGCATAGCTGCGGCCACCCTGGCTCACATCGACGGTCGCAGTGTGGCCGCCCAGCGTGGGCGCGGCCTCAAACAGGGTAACGTCGTGCAACCTGTGCAGCAGAAAACCGGCGGTGAGGCCCGAGATACCCGAGCCGACGATGGCAATCTTTTTCTTCATGAATGGCGTCCTTTCGAAACAAGCGAGCTGCCAAGGCGCAGCCACAACCACACCGGCAGCGTCCCCAGCGCGCGCAGCAGCCAGATAAAGCGGCTGGGGAAATGGATCTGATGCCGACCCGCAGCAAGCCCGGTCATGATGAGCCGGGAGGCTTGCTCCACCGGCACCAGACAAGGCATGGGAAAATCATTCTTGGCGGTAAGCGGCGTCTGTACAAAACCGGGACGGATCAGGGTCACCGCGATTCCCCTGGCCTTGAGATCGAGTCGCAAGGTGGCAGCCAGATAGTCGAGTGCCGCCTTGGAGGCGCCATAGGCTTCGGCCCTTGGCAGCGGCAACCAGCTCACCGACGAGCTGACGATGGCGAGCCGCGCCCCCTCGCCAAGCAGCGGCAAAAAGGCGGCAAGAGCATGGCCGGTAGCGATGAGATTGGTCTCGATCACCCTGGCAAACAGCTCGCCGTCAAAGCCGTCCGCCACATCCATGTATTCGCAGTTGCCGGCATTGAGGATCAGCAGATCAAGGGGTGGCAAGCTGGCCGCCACCTCTGCCATGGCAACCGCATCCCGTGCATCGAACTGCAAGGGGGTGATGCCGTCCCGGGCCAACTGCGCCAGCCGCTCGCCATCGCGACCACAACCCCATACCTGCCAGCCCGCCTGCCGGTAATCCATCGCCAACTGGCGACCCAGCCCGGAGCTGGCACCCGTGATCAACACTCGTCCGCTCATGATCCCAACCTCCCCTTGATGGTGCGCACCAGGGCGCCCAGCAGCGGCAACTGCTCGTAGAGCATGGCGCCGAGATCGAAGTAGTCGCGATGCAGACACACCTTGTCTGCGTCGTCGAACTCAAGCCGGGTGGCCCCCTCAACCCTCACCGGCTGACCCGCAGCCAGTCTTGGGTGAGAGAAGGTCATGACCCAGCTGATCCAGGCCTCACGACCCTGTTGCTGCTGGCTGGTTATCTCGAAGCGGCAATAAGCGAGGCGCTGGTACATGGCAGCAAAGTAGTCGGTGAGCGCGGCCAGCCCGTCGATGCGGTGCGCCGGATCGATGAAGATCACCTGTTCGGCATAAACCTCTGGCAAGCGGTGCAGTTGCTGCTTGTCCAGTTGCTGGTAAAGGGCAATAAAGCGGGCCAGCGGCTCCTTCATCCTATTTCTCCAGATTTCGAAACATCTCGATGGCTCTCACCCGAGCAAGGGCGTGATCCACCATGGGTGCCGGATACCCCCTTCCTCCTTTGAGTCGCAACCAGTCATGGGGCTGATGCACGTAGGCGGCGGGAATATCGGCCAGTTCAGTTACCCAGGTACGGATAAAGTCTCCTTGTGGATCAAATCGTTGCCCCTGAGTGGTGGGATTGAACACCCGAAAATAGGGGGCCGCATCGGCACCTGTGCCTGCGGCCCATTGCCAGCCACCGTTGTTGGCCGCCAGATCCCCGTCAATCAGCTGGCTCATGAAGTAATCTTCCCCAAGGCGCCAGTGGATATGCAGATCCTTGGTGAGGAAACTCGCCACTATCATCCGCAACCGGTTGTGCATCCAGCCGGTGGCATTGAGGCAGCGCATGGCCGCATCGACGATGGGATAACCGGTACGTCCCTCGCACCAGGCGGCAAAGGCCACGGGATCCCAGCTCCAGGGCAGAGCAGCGGTCTCGGGTTTGAAGGGCAGGTTCATGGAGAGGGTTGGCACCAACACCAGCAAATGACGATAAAATTCGCGCCAGACAAGTTCGTTGAGCCAGACGAAACCGGGTTCTGCCTTGGATTGAGGCCGGTGGCCGAGCCGTTGTTGCAGCGCCCCGACGCACTGACGCGGACTTATGATGCCGGCGGCCAGATAAGGCGAGAGGATGGAGGTGCCCGCCTGCGCCGGAAAATCCCGGGTCTCCCCATAGTCAAGCACCGCCTGTTCCAGAAAGGCGTGCAGACGGCGCTGAGCTTCCGCCTCTCCCACTGGCCAGCGGGGATCCGGCGTTACTTCGCCGAGCGCCCCATAACTCCATTCCCTCGCGGCCAGCGGTTGCCACGGCAGCGGCTCGGCGCGCGGAGCGGGGGCGCGATGAATGACGAAGCCATCCTCCTCCAGCGCCTTGAGCCAGGCACGGCTGAAGGGGGTGAACACCTTGAACATCTCCCCTGACCCGGTCAGCACCCGTCCCGGTGGCAGCACGCAGCAGCCGTTGAACCAGTGGCAGCTCACCTCCTGTTCGGCCAGCATGGCGCTGACGGCCAGGTCGCGGCGCTGCTCGTCGATCTCGATGGCCTGATTGGCATACAGCTGGCTGACACCCAGCTCGCGGCTGAGGCTCGCCAACGCCGTTGGCATCTCGGCAAAGGTCTCCACTCGCAGCAGATGGAGCGGGATACCGAGCGCCGCCAGCGCCCTGCCCAGCTCATCCACCTGCGCCAGCAGAAACTGCTGACGGATAGGGGCCATCTTGTGCTGCTGCCACTGGGTCGGAGAGATGACAAACAGGGCGGCCACCTCTCCCGCCTCGGCGCAAGCGTGTCGCAAAGCCGGATTGTCGGCGAGGCGCAAGTCATTGCGAAACCAGACCAGCTTCATGATGCCTTCCTCCCGCGACTGCGCTTGCCCTGGACTGGCGTCTCTGCCGACTGTGCAGCCAGCCAGTCGGCAAGGGTGGGCTGCCACCCCTGGGTCGCCAGCCACTGGGCGTCATAGAGACTGCCCAGCTCACCAAACAGACAAGTACCATCGGGCCAGCTGGCGGTCATCAGCTCCTGCTTGCCAAGTCCGGCACCCAGCAACACCAGCCAGGGCGTCATGGCACGTCCTTCGAGCAAGGTGGCCAGCCTGGGCTCGACGGCCCCCAGCAGTTGCACCTCATAACCCTGGCTTACCAGCTCATAGGCGCTCCAGACCAAGTCGAGGGGACCAAGCTGCCCCCAGCTTGCGAGGGTAACCGGGCGTCCCTTCTCTTGTTCGATGAGGTGGCGAGCGAAGCGGGTATGCAGCCAGCCCAGCCAGACCTGTTGCAGCAGCTCGCCATCGGGCCGCTCACGCCACAGGCCGAGCAGTTGATCCACCAAGGGTTGCAGCACCCGGCTGCGCACCAGCTCGAACGGGTAGCTCGCCAGCAGTTCGTTAAGCTGCGCTTCGACCTTGCGCTGATTGAAACCAAGTACAGCCTGGCTGATCTGCTCCAGGGTCTGCTGCCAGTGATCGCTGACCAGCTGGGTCTGAGGCTCACTCAACAGTCCCTTGACCTGACCTATGCTCACCCCCCGCTCCAGCCAGCTCAGGATCTCGCCGATCTGGCGAATATCCTGCTCGCTGTAGAGGCGGTGCCCCTTCTCGGTACGGGCCGGTTGCACCAGACCATAGCGGCGCTGCCAGGCACGCAGGGTGACGGGGTTGACACCGGTCAGGCGGGAAACGTCGCGGATGGGATAGATCCCCTCATCCGGCTGGGTGACATCATCTTGTTTGGGTAGGTCAGACATAACGACTTCCATTCAATCTATGGGGCGCCCCGGCCCAAGGGGCCGGGGTCGCAAAACAGGGATCAGAGCCCGTAGCGCAGCTTGAGCGTATCGGGGTGCAGGTCGGGATAGACCCGCTCAACCATACCAAGCCGCACTTTCAGAGCCCGTAGCGCAGCTTGAACGTATCGGGGTGCAGGTCGGGATAGACCTGCTCGACCATACCAAGCCGCACTTTCAGAGCCCGTAACGAAGCTTGAGCGTATCGGGGTGCAGGTCGGGATAGACCTGCTCGACCATACCAAGCCGCACTTTCAGAGCCCGTAACGAAGCTTGAGCGTATCGGGATGCAGGTCGGGATAGATCTGCTCGACCATACCAAGCCGCACTTTCAGAGCCCGTAGCGCAGCTTGAGCGTATCGGGATGCAGGTCGGGATAGACCTGCTCGACCATACCAAGCCGCACTTTCAGAGCCCGTAACGAAGCTTGAGCGTATCGGGATGAGGATTGAGATAAACCTGCCCGGACAGATAGGGATTGGGGTATTCGCGCAGGTAGTGGCGGATCAGGGTCAGCGGCACCAGCAGCGGGAAAATGCCGGTGCGGTACTTGTCGATGGTCTCAGCCAGCTCCTGCTTCTGGGAAGGTGTCAATACCCGCTTGAAGTAACCCTGCAGGTGCATGAGCACATTGGTGTGGCTGCGGCGATTGGCTCTCAGGGTCAGCGCTGTCATCAGCCCCGTGATGTAACTGTCGGCCACCTCCTGCAAGTTGGCCTTGCCGAGGTTGCCAAGCAGTTTGCCCAGCGCCCGATAGTGGGTAGTGGCGTGAGATAGCACCAGATACTTGTAGCGGGAGTGGAACCGGATCAGCGCCGCGGCCGTCAGCCCCTGGGCGCAGAGTTGCTGCCAGTCGTGGTAGGCGAAGACCCGCAGCACGAAATTTTCCCGCAGTATGGGATCGCACAGCCGACCGTCTTCCTCCACCGGCAGCAGGGGATTGGCTTCCATCAACGCCTTGGCGAACAGGCCAATCCCCTCCTTGGCACTCCCCTCGTTGTTGGCGCCATAGATGCGCACCCGCTCCATGCCACAACTGGGTGACTTGGCGCAGAGGATATAACCGGAGATGAAGTCGAGCTGGCGAGCCTTCTGCTCGCTGAAGGCGATCAGCTGCTCGGTGACATCGAAGCTGCCGTTGCTCGCCTCGGCGCGTATTTCGCCGTTGCGCTTGACCAGCCGGATGGCGGCGCGGGGCGATCCCAGACCAATGGCCATCTCGGGACAGACGGGGTGATAGTCAAAGTGAGCGCCAAGATCCCGTTCGCAGAAACTGGAGCGCTTGTGGCCCCCATCGAACCGCACTTCCTGTCCCAGCAAGCAGGCACTGATACCGACTTTAATCTTGTACATGTTGGCGCTCCTTGTATAAGCCTTGATTCAGTTATAGCAGTTATACAAAAGAATGGAAGCTGTATAACTATTGCGGACTGAATACGGCGCAAGGGCGACATCTGGATCACCAGAAACCAAAAAGCCCATGACTGACGTCATGGGCAAGCAATCAAGACACTACGGGAGGGAAGATCAGAAGCTGTACTTCACACCCAGGCTGGAGATGGAACCTTTTTGCATATCCCAGTTGCGATAGGTGTAGTCGGCGGTGAGGGCCAGGTTCTGGCTCACCTTGTAGGCGGCGCCCACTTTGAAATCCTGCATGTCGTCGGTCATGTTGGCGTAACGGTAGCCGGTGGAGAGCTCGACGGCGCCAATGTCATAACGCAGGCCCACTTCACCGTACATGCTGCCGCTGCTCTTGCGGACGATCTGATCCCAACCGCTGCCCTCTAGGTTGGCCTCTGTCTGGCGCTCCACGCTGTAGCCCATCAGACCCGCTTCACCGTACAGGTTCAGACCCGTGCTCAGCGGGGTGTAGACACCCAGACCCAGGCTGGAGATGCCCATGCTGTCATTGCCGTCGTTGCGGGAGGTGTATTCACTGCCCATACGGCCATAGAAATTGGAACCGAAGCTCTTGGAGACGTCCAGGTTCAGGCCACCGAAGTCGCGGTTGTTGCTGTCTTTGCCATCAAGCTTGTCACCGATATAGTCAGATTTGGTGTGGGCCCAGGTCAGGCCGCCCTTGGCGTAGCTGAAGGCATCCTGTGCCAGAGCGGAAGTAGAAGCGAAACCGGCCAGAACCAGAACAGAAAGTGCAACTTTTTTCATTTTGATGACTCCTCGTGTTGAGCTAGTTGAGACCTAGCTGGAATGGAGTCATTGTGCCGAGGGGCGTGCAGAATGCCGAGCGGCAAGCTGTTGCCAAATCATGTCAGATGTAAGCAACTGTTGCTGGCGGTTACCGGGTTAACACTTGAACTGAAACAGGCTCCGTAACGGAGCCTGTTTGGCAAGGGCTTAGCGAAACTCCACTTCCTCAATCTCGACCCGCACCAGGGGTTTGCCGGTCAGGCCAGCCGGGCGAGGCATCTCGAGCACCAGGGAGGGACGCTGCTGCCCCTTGCGCAGATAGGATTCCGGCAGACGGTTCTCGCCGACCCAGAAACGGGCCTCCTGTCTGGCCAGCTGCGCACCCTGTTCGCTGAACAGGGTGACAGTGCCACGCACCCGCACCACGCTGCGGGTGCCGGTGTTGCTCACGGTAAATTGCAGCAGCAAGGGATCCGAGCCCTCAACCTTGTCGAGCTTGACGCCGATGCCGTCCTTGACCACCTGAGCCAGCAGATCCGGATTGGTCATCGCCTGCTCGGTCAGCACAGGCACGGCAACCGCACCCGTGGCCCTCTCGCCGCTCGCCGTCGGCTTGATCAGCAGATATTCCCAGGTGAAGTCATCGTTGAGCTGCACCTGGCGGCCATCCGGCAGGGTCACCTGGGTCATGGGGGCGGCCTGAGCCAACAAGGGGGACAGGCAGAGGGCAACCAGCAGGCGGGACAAGGGTTTCATAGGGTGATGGCTCGGCGTCGATGGAAAAGGGCGTCAGTATAAAGAGTCGGCTCCGGCTTGCCTATGACCCGACTCACGTTCTTGCCCTCTGCCGTGGCGCTCGTCTCAGCGCAGAGACTCCTGTCGCTCCTCTTCCTGCACCATGTCCAGGGTCACCAGATCGAACTCTGTGCTCTTGAGGGCATTGAGGATATCCGGTTGCAGATCAAAGGCCTGAGCACGAAGCTTCGGTGGCACTCTCACCCGCGCCAGGGTAGTCGCCTGATCGGAGAGGGTATGAAAGAACACCTGCGCCTCCTCCAACCCCATGTCGGCCAGCATCTGCTCTGCCATGTCCACCATCCGCAGATGATGCTTGTCCACCAGCTCGAGATCGGAGAAGCGGCGGCTCAAGCAGCCATAGGCGCTCTTGCCCCAGCGCCCCAGTTGTCGCTTGTTGAAACCATAGCGAAAATCCCTGTGGGTCATGCCCTGCTCGGCAAACAGCCAGAGGGTGTTGGCCGGCAAAGTGCCAAAACGATGCAAGTACTCCTGTTGCTCCTCGACCGGGGCGGGCAACAGCATGGGCAGATGGCTCCAGTCAGTTTCCTGCGCCATGAGGTGGCAGATATAGCGCACAGGGTCGATGACCTCGTTGAGGTGACGCAGATGATCGCAGAAGATCATCTCGTCGGTCTTGATGACGATCTGCTCGATACCGTAGCGCTGGCAGTAGCGCTTGGCCCGCGCTATCTCCTTGCGGTGGCGGGTCGGGCTGTCCAGGGTGATGGCCCGGATCCGGACGCCGCTGGCTCGGCACAAATCCATGCTGTAGCAGGATTCCAGTCGGCCAGAAAAGGAGACCACCAGCTCGCCGTAACTGGCCAGGGTCTCGATAAGTGACTGTTCCCTGGTCTGAAAGGTCTGATCGTATCCTCGATTCAGCACAACTATATTGGCAGCCATAACGACAGCACCGGATGATGAATTGGCGGCCATTGTGCCGGTACAATCCTGAATACACCCTTAAAAAACAAGTTTAATCAGAATTTAATTATAATTTCATGACAATTATCTTCATTTTCATCTTGGATGGAGTCATAAATCCGCAGTTTCGCCTGATGCACTCTGTGTGCTCGCAAAAAGCCTTCGGCCTGTTCGAGGGAGCCGAATGTCAGCCGTGCCCCCTCACTGTCGGTGAGACATTGCATCTCGCCATCCACATCGACGCAGAGCTGGTAACCGCTGCCATCCTTGCAGGCAATCAGCAAGCCGGCAGCCGGATAGTGACTCAACCAATTGCGAAACCGGCCATGCTCCATGACTTCTCCTCGAGCATTCCTGACAGTCAGCTCAACCGGGCAGATAGCCCAGCGATACCAGCTGCTGACGACAGCTGTGCGCATCGGTAAACACCATGCCCCTGATCCCCAGCGCTTCGGCAGCGGCCACATTGGCGGGGCTGTCATCGATAAACAGACACTCGTCGGCCTTCAAATCAAACGACACCAGCAGGTAGCGGTAAATATCCGGCTCCGGCTTTATCATCCGCACCCGCGCCGACACCACCTTGCCGCTGAAGAAGCGCCAGAACGGCTGCTGCTCCAGCCAGTCGATGCTGGCATGACCCATATTGGAGAGCGCATAGAGAGTGTGGCCTGCGCCATGCAGCTCGGCTATCAGGGTCAGCATAGCGGGATCCGGCAAGAGCGAAGCGGGCACAGCCTGCAAAATGGTGAGATTCTCTGCCGCTGACAAACCTGTACGCTCCTGCGCCTGACGGGCCATGGTATGCAGTGACAGCGTGCCCCTGTCCACTTCCAGCCAGTCCGGGTGGTTGAACAGCCGCTCCGCCAGCGCCTCAGCGCCGCCCGGCCCTCGCACCGAACTCACTATGGCCACAGGATCCCAGCTCACCACTACCCGCCCCAGATCGAAAATAATCGCCATGTTCACTTCCTCCATATGCCTCTGCCGCCAGGCTGACAGTACCAATCCAGCTCTTTAGCGCCCCGGCCAGCGCCAGCAAATACCCTGCTCCGTTCGCACCCCACGGGCAAGTTTTACTTGCATCCCGGGTCCAAATCCCTTAATGGTTATGACGATATTTTCAGGACAAGACCCATGCACGCACCATTCTTCTTTGCTTTCTCGTTTATCCGGCCCACATGAGGGAAGGCCCTGTCGTCGCGTGAACAGCAACCAAAGACGAATCGAGCCTCCCCTAGTGGAGGCTTTTTTTTGCAGCTACAACAATCGATTACTTGGATAGGGAACAATCATGGCTACGCTCGACGAGATCAGACAAGACATCACCCGGTTGGATCAGGAGCTGCTTGCCCTGCTGGCCAAGCGCAAGACTCTCAGTATCGAGGTCGCCCGTGCCAAGCAGGCCAATCCCCGTCCCATTCGCGATACCCAGCGCGAGCAGGACTTGCTGGTCGCCCTGATCCAGCAGGGCCGGCTGCTGGGGCTGGATGCCCAGTACATCACCCGCATCTACCACACCATCATCGAAGATTCGGTGCTCTCCCAGCAGGCCTATCTGCAGAGCCTGCTCAACCCGGAGCAGCAGGAGCCCATGACCAGCGTCGCCTATCTAGGCCCGCGCGGCTCCTACTCCAGCCTGGCGGCCCGCAAGTATCTGGCCCGCTACAAGGATCAGGTGATAGAGGTGAATTGCCAGAACTTCCGCGAGGTGCTGGATGCGGTGGAGTCAGGGCGCGCCGCCTTTGGCGTCTTGCCCATCGAGAACACCAGCTCGGGCTCCATCAACGAGGTGTATGACGTGATGCAGCACACCAGCCTCTCCATCGTCGGTGAGCTGACCTATCCCATAGAGCACTGCATCCTCACCGCAGTGCCGACAGAGCTGGGTCGCATCAAGACTTTCTACGCCCATCCCCAGGTGTTCCAGCAGTGCTCCTACTACCTCAGCAAGCTGGAAGGGGCGCGCCACGAGATCTGCGATTCTTCTTCCAGCGCCATGATGAAGGTGAAAGAGCTGGCCAGCCCCGATGCCGCCGCCATCGGCAGCGCAGCCGGCGGTGAGCTCTATGGCCTGAACGTGCTGGCCGAACAGCTCGCCAACCAGAAGGAGAACTACAGCCGCTTCATCGTTGTGGCGCGCAAACCCATCGACGTAGCGCCGCAAATTCCGGCCAAGACCACCCTCATCATGTCCACCTCCCAGAAACCGGGCTCCCTGGTGGAGGCGCTGCTGGTGCTGCGCAACAACGAGATCAACATGACCAAGCTTGAATCCCGGCCGGTACAGGGCAACCCCTGGGAAGAGATGTTCTATCTGGATGTCTCCGCCAACCTGCAGACGCCGGCCATGCAAGCCGCATTGATCGAGCTGACCAAGCTCACCCGCTACATCAAGGTGCTTGGCTGCTACCCGAGCGAAGACGTCAAGCCGACCACAGTGCCGCCGGTCCTGATGGGCAACTGACCGTCAACAGCAAACAAAAAGGCGAACATCATGTTCGCCTTTTTGTTTTTACCTCAGCTCGGCACGCCGTCAGAACTGGCCCGCCATCAACTGGTTGATGTTGTAGAGGGCACGGGTATCGAGCTCCATCTCGGTGGCATAGGTATTGCCACGGGGATAGGAGGCCACTACCCGGGCGCCGCGCACCATGCCGGCCACGGACACATCCAGCGAATTGGAGGTCTGAGTCAGGTCCTTGTAGCTGCTCTGCCCCCGTACCTGCTGGCCATTAAGCTGTTCAGCGAGCTCGCGGTAGGCATCCATCTTGGAAGCCCGGATGGCTTGCAACATCTTCTCTGACTGGGACGGGCCGGGCTGGATATCGATCACCGCATAACCGACCGCCTTGAGCACCGGGAAGTCATCAGGCTTGTTGTTGCCACCGTAGTTGACCACCCGATTGCCACTGCATGCGGTCAGCAGCAGGGCCAGCAGGCATCCAAACAGGATTTTCATTGTGATCACTCCTATATCAGGGCGTCAGGTTGACCAGATGGCCGCCGGGACGCGCCTGACTATCGCGCATCAGATAACCACGGTTGATGGAGGCCCGGCCGAACGAATTGTTGGCGCCAAACAGGTATTTTTGCGGGATCAGGCTCTGGGCTGTGGTCTCCACCATCTTGGTCCGCAGATCTATGATGCGGGCATTGACCAGGATCCCCTTGCCATTGCGGCTGAAGGTACCGGTCAGGATGCGGGAGATGGGCAGACGGGGGGAAAGGTCCTTGTAATTGCGGCTCATCACGAAGTCACCCTGAGGGGTTACCTTGATGCTGCCGGTCATCTTGAAGTCCACCACCACTTCCCCACGGCGGTTCAGCTCGTAAATAAAGCTCTCCTCAATCTGCTGCCCCATCCAGTTGGTGTCCTGCAGGGTATCGAGATCGACGAAGGAGGAGACAGCAATGGGCTCGGTCAGGGTCGTGAGCGACTTGCGCTCCATCAGCTGATCGGTCATGCGGGCCACCAGCCAGTTGAGCTCCATGCCAACAGCGGCCTGGCGAGGGTCACCCTGATCCCGATTGATGGGGTCGGAACTACAGCTGGTCAGGGCCAGCGCAAGGGCCAACGCCGTGATGAGTTTGTTCATGGATACCTTTCCTGTATCTGCACCTGATTCGTTATCGGTTCGACCGGCCAAAGCTTGAGTCAGGAATGAGGCATGAATCTTGCTTTTGATTTGCAGTGTGCTGTGCAACTGACACGGTTCTGTGGTCTGTATCGGCCGGCGCCGTCACTTCGACAGGAGTGAATGCGCCGACCCGCATATTCAAGGTGTTTGTCATGAAATTACCGCTGCTGTTAATCCTGCTGCTGGCCAGCCTGTCAGCCCGGGCCGAGCTTATCGAAGCCCAGGGCAGTGCCGCCATTTTGGGGGGCGACGAGGCCTATGCCCGTGAGCAGGCGACCCGCGACGCCCTGCGCCAGGCCCTGCTGGCGAGCGGCGCTGCCGTCTCCAGCATACAGCGCCTGGAAAACGGCAGCCTGCGCTCCGAGCAGATCCAGATCCGCTCCGGTGGCGACATTCGCCAGTACCGGCTCAAACGGGAAGAGGTGCGCAACGGCCGCATGTACATCACGCTACAGGCCGACATTCAGGCCGAGCGCCAGATCTGCCAGACCCAGCATTACGCCAAGGATTTGACACTGGTACGGCTGCGGCTGCGCTATCCGGATCAGGCTAGCTACGGCGCCCTCGACGACATGCCTGCCAACCTGTCACGCCGTATGTTCGAGACCCTGGCCAACGCACCGCAAGGCGTGGCAGCCCGTCAGTGGCTGGACGAGAACCTGCGCATCGACCCGCTCCACCTGCAACAGGGGGATCGCAGCGCTCTGGAGGAGATCAAGGCCCTCAGCCTGCGCACCGACAGCCAGTATCTGGTGCTCGGCAGCATAGACGACCTCTCCCTCGAGCCTCAGGGCAACCAGCTGACCAGCTGGTATGAAGACCCCATCCGCAATTTTCGCATGCAGCTCTACCTGTTCGATGGCATCAACGGCAGCCTGATCAGCCGCAAGGAGTATCAGGGGCGTGCCAACTGGACCTTCGGCAAGCGGGACCAGGTCGGCAGCAGCAGCGGCCAGTTCTGGCAGTCGAGCTATGGCCAGGAGGTGAATTATCAGTTGCAGGAAGCGGCGCAGGATCTGGTTGCCCAGCTGAACTGTGCCCCTGTCACCGCCCGGGTGATAGGCCAGAACGAGCGAGGCCCCCACATCAATCTCGGCCGACGCAACGGCGTCAGGCTGGGGGATCAGTACCGCATCCAGCACAGCGCCGACTTCATCGATCCTTACGGCAAATCCCGCATGATGCGCAACCCGGCCGACGGCCTGTTCGAAGTGGTACAGGTATTCGAGGATGGCGCCATCATCAGCAGCCAGAACAAATATTCACCGTTTAACATCCAGATCGGGGATTTGGCAGTATTGGAATAAGAATCAAGGGTTTAAAAGGGAGCGGCTTCTTGTATAATGCCCGCCACAAAGCTCCCGTAGCTCAGTAGGATAGAGCGGTCCCCTCCTAAGGGACAGGCCACTGGTTCGACTCCAGTCGGGAGCACCATATAAAACAAGGGGTTGGCATCGTCATGGTGCCAACCCCTTGGTCGTTTTTGGCTTGGGTGTTTCTGCACATCCCAAATTCTCGAATGTGTCATCTTTTGTTACGGTATCTCTGCGTCAGCCTTGAGTACTAGGCAGACCATACAAAAACAGCGCTTACCATTCCTTAAGCGAATGGAAGCCCTGCATTGACCTTTTCGCCATGGAAAGAGTAAATGAGCAATGGATATCTACCGCTCATGTAGCCGCCACTTTACCTTCGAGATGCTGTTTCACTGTGGTGAAACTTGGCAGCGTATTCAATGCCCCAACTTACCCGAGCAAAATGACAGCTGGCTGGCCTACCGTGAACTAGCAACCCATATTCTCGACCCGCTGGTACACATGTTCGGACCTGCGTCACTCACCTACGGGTTTTGCGGGGCGGTGCTGCGTAAAACTATTCTGGCCAATCCCTCACCCGGCATAGCCCCCACCCTTGATCAGCATGCAGCATGTGAACTCAACCAGCGGGGAAGACTTATCTGCCCTCGGCAAGGAGCAGCAGTTGACTTGATATACCCACAGGAAAACAGCTATCAGGTAGCACTTTGGCTGGCTCAGCACACCCCGTTTGATCGTCTTTATCTTTATGGGGCGGATCGACCGCTTCATATCAGCTATGGACCGGAGCAGAGTCGCATGATCGTGCAGCTGGCAACTCATCAAGGTCGACGTATCCCCAAGCGTCTTACCCTCGAACAACTCAAAGGTCTGTGTTGATGCTAAGCCCCGAGCGTTTCACGCAACTGGTCTCAGCCCTGCCATACAAAAAAGTGCTGCCCGATGCGGTCTATCTGCACAAAGAGACCCTGGCTGCTACCAGCCCGCTGCTTTATCGCTTTGTCTGCGCCGTAGCTCAAGCGCTAAAGCTGCCAGAAAATGAGTGGGACCTTCTCAAATTGGCCAAGAAAGATTTCCGGCTGTCACTGCTGAGCTACCCCAGCTTCTTTGATGAGGCCTATCCCAGCCTCAAGCAGAGCGTCACCGTTGATCTGGCCAAACTGAGCCATAAAATCACCCACTACGACAACCAAGACAATCCCCCCATTCTGCATCGCAAAGAGTGCATGCTGACCCCGGATCACCCACAGGCAGAGAGCTGCCGCCAGATCACCGAAGAGGGGGAGCTAGCGGGACTTTACGATCATCCTCGCATGATTGGCTTCAAAGCCTCGTGGGAGCGGCTTATCGCAAGACATGGCTATCAACTGGTTGATGGGCGCCTGTTTCGCGCCTCCGCCCTGCCGCCCGAAGAGGGTGGCACACAGATTGATCGCCATAAAACGGCGCTGGTTCGCCATGAACTCTCAGCACCCATGAAGATGCTGGCCCGCCATGGTTATCTCGACGGTGACTATGCGCTGTTTGATTACGGCTGCGGCCGGGGGGATGACCTGCGTGAGCTGGAAGCACACGGTATTGATGCGCTGGGCTGGGACCCGAACTTTCGCCCGGATGGCGAGAAGGTTGTCTCCCATCTGGTCAATCTCGGTTTTGTGATCAACGTGATTGAGGATCAAGATGAGCGGATGGAGGCGCTGCTCGGAGCCTGGGAGCTGACCCAAACTCTGCTGGTCGTCTCGGCCATGCTGGCCAACGACAGCTTTATTGCCCAGTTCACCCCTTATAAAGATGGCGTCATCACCTCTCGTAACACCTTTCAGCGCTACTACAACCAAAGCGAGCTCAAACACTATATCGATAGGACCCTGGATGAAAATGCCATCGCCGTCGGCCCCGGCATCTTCTACGTGTTCAAAGACAAGCTCGAAGAGCAGCGCTTTTTGGCGCAGCGCCAACGTCGAAGCCACAGCTGGCAGCAGCTGACCTCGCCCACCCCCAACCATCAGGCCACTGCAGCACTGCTGATCGCTCGCCACCAACCGCTGTTTGAAGCCTTTTGGCAGCGGGCACTGACCCTTGGACGCATTCCGGCCAATGACGAATTTGAACAAAGCGACGAGTTAAGGGAGATAGCAGGCAGCCATCGCAAAGCCATGACCCTGCTTGGGCAGCATTTTGACCTGGCCCAGCTAAAACAGGCCGAACAAGAGCGACAACAAGATCTGCTGGTCTACCTGGCACTCAACCTGTTTGGCAAACGACAAGCCTATACCCAGTACCCCAGCGAGCAGCAGCGGGATATCAAAGCCTTTTTCGGTGGCAACCCGCAGGCACAGCAGGCCGCCAAAGCGCTGCTCTATCAGATCGCGGATATCGCCCTCATCAACCAGGCCTGCGAGCTGGCCCATCAACAGCTCCCCAACAGCCTGCTCTATCCCAGCCATTCACTGCTGCTGCACAAATGCTTTATTGCGCAATTACCGCCGCTGCTGCGTGTCTACCTGGGGGCAGCTTGCCAACTCTATGGTGACTTGACCGATATCGATGTGATCAAACTGCACATTCGCTCCGGCAAGGTGAGCCTGATGGGGTATGACGACTTCAGCAAGCCCATTCCCTATCTGGTGGAGCGAGTGAAGATCAAGATGGCCGAGCAGGAGGTCGATTTCTTTGACTACATCAATGCGCAGACCCGGCCACCGCTGCTTAATAAAAGCTATCTGATGGCACCGGATGATCCGAGTTTCAAGGCACAGCGCTTACTGGAGCAGAGGTTAGGCAAGTTGTTAAAAATTGACCTGCGCACAGACCACAATCTCAGCCATCAAAGATATGATTCTGCCCTCAGTGAACAAAAAAAATATGTGGTGGGGCTTCGAGTTTGCAACGTAAAAGAGTAGAATGCCCACCCTAAAATGACGTAAAAACATCAAAAATGCCTTGCCCCCCGCCAGTCATTCGTGTTTTATCTTATAAAAAAGTGACATTACGTTAATTTATGACGTAAGAGTACACGTGGCGAAGAACTAGCCTGGAGCACCATCATGAACCACTTTGACTCTGACTACTGCTACTCGTTTCCCGCCGTGCGCGGGATACAAGCCGGTCGCCCCTTCTATATCGCGACCTGCCCGATGCGCATCATCCCCAAGATTTTCAACTTCGATGAGAGCGAAGTCCCTCCTGAATTACGGGCACAGCGCACCCTGAACAAATCCCGGATCCCGGAAATGGTGCGATACCTCTTGGAGAATCCCAAGGATTACGTCTTCTCAGCCCTGACTGCATCAATTGCAGTGGACGTCGAATTTGCTGAACACCCCGGCTCCAACAATCTGGGTACCTTAAGGGTTCCGATGGATGCACAGATCCTGATCAACGATGGTCAGCATCGGCGCAAGGCTATCGAAGAAGCACTGGTGGAGCGTCCCGAATTGGGTCAGGACAACATCCCAGTCTTGTTCTTTGTCGATGAAGGATTAACTCGCAGCCAGCAGATGTTTGCTGATCTCAACAAGTACGCGGTCAAACCCAGCCCTTCACTGTCAACGCTCTATGACCATAGAGATCAAGGCTCTGAGCTTGCCCGCCATCTTGCAAGCAATATGGAACCCTTTATCGGTCTGACGGAAATGGAAAAGTCCAGCATCTCGCAGCTTTCAAGCAAGCTATTCACCCTTAGCAGCATCAAACAGGCTACCCGCGCCTTGTTGGGCAAAGGGTCGAAAGAGGGATGTACGGAAGAAGAGGCTGAACTGGCGGCACTCTATTGGCAGACTGTTTATCGCCATATGCCAGATTGGCAGATGGCCAGCCGCAAGGAAGTTTCCCCTGCCCAGCTCAGGCAGGAGTACGTTCATGCCCACGGCGTCGGTCTCCACGCGCTGGGGATGCTTGGCCGGTACCTTATTAGTGAGAATCCTGATACTTGGCAAACAGACCTTGGCAAACTCAAGACCATTGATTGGCGCAAAACCAATCCGGAATGGATTCGCAGAACCATGTCGCATGGCAAGCTCAGCAAATCAACCACAGCGCTCCAGCTTACCTGCAACGCACTTAAAACATCACTAAACCTCCCCCTCACACCCGAGGAGAAGGTACTTGAAGCTCAGGTTGTCACCCAATGAACCCCTTAATTCAGACCCATGATCTGGCCGATTATGAAGACTTCATCAATACCGAAATCTTTGCCGGACGACCACTGGCAGAATACGTAGCAGAAGTTCAACGTATCTATTGCGCTGATAAACGGCCTTGGGTCATTGGATACAGTGGCGGAAAAGACTCATCTGCCGTCTTGACCTTGATTTATTTGGCTCTGCTGGGATTATCCCCAGAAATGCGGCACAAGGATGTCTTTGTAGTGTCATCAGACACACTGGTTGAAACACCGGTCGTTGTCGACTTGATCATCCGCACCATGAAGCAGATTGAGAAAGGAGCTCAACGCGATGCTCTTCCTATCACCTCCCACCCGGTAGTCCCCAAAACCCATGAGACGTTCTGGGTCAACCTGCTGGGTAAGGGGTATCCAGCCCCCACTCGCAGCTTCCGCTGGTGTACCGAGCGGATGAAGATCAACCCAGTCAGTGACTTTATCAAAGACAAAGTCAGCCAGTTTGAAGAGGTGATCGTTGTGCTCGGCTCTCGCAGCAGCGAGAGCGCTTCCCGTGCCCAAGTAATTGCCAAGCACAAGATCGATGGCTCTCGTCTTGCCCGCCATACCACACTGGCCAATGCCTTTATCTACACCCCGATCGATACCTGGGATGTGGAAGACGTATGGAAACTGTTGCGTGGTGCCTTCAAATACGCGCCAGATGATGTGGAAGAGTGGGAGAACCCCTGGGGAGGCAATAACCGCCCTCTCTGGACCCTCTATATGGACTCCTCGGGTCAAGGCGAGTGTCCATTGGTCATTGATGACAGCACCCCTTCTTGCGGTAATTCACGCTTTGGTTGCTGGACCTGCACCGTGGTAACCAAAGACAGAGCGATGGAAAGTCTGATCCAAAATGGTGAAGACTGGATGCTGCCCTTGCTCAAGTTTCGCAACCAGCTAGCTCTGACGACAGACCCAGCGCAAAAAGATACCTACCGCAACTACAAGCGCCGCACCGGCAAGGTGAGCTATCAGTATGCTAAAGAGGGTGAAGAGCTCAGCGCCGAGCGCAAACATGTCCCTGGACCTTACTGGCTGAAATACCGCAAAGAGTGGCTTCAAGAACTGCTTGAAATGGAGCGTGATCTCAACCTGCGTGGCCACACCATCACCCTGATCACCAAGCCGGAGCTGCATGCGATTCGCCAGGAGTGGTTAACTGATCCTAACGAGCCGGATTGGAATGACTCACTGCCAGCTATATACCAGGAGGTTTATGGCGAAGATCTCGATTGGCTAATCGACGATCAGTCTCGATTTAACGCTAGCGATGCTGAGCTGCTGGCACAACTAAGCCAGGGCTATGATGTCGAGCCCGAGATGGTGATGAAGCTGATAGAACTCGAAATATCCCTTGAAGGACTTAGCCGCCGCCAAGGCGTCTTCGCCAAAATAGGAACCATCCTGAAACAAGATTGGGGCAGTCTCGAAGCCATCGAGCAGAAGCAGGCCCAGTTACAAAAGCGCAACGAGCGTGATCTCTATCAAGAAGAAGTAGAACAAATCGAACAGTCGCTTGCTGAATTGCAAAAGCAATTGGCACAAGCCGACGATATGGCAGCGCTGTTTAGTGAGGCAGTAAAAAATGATCATTAAGAAGTTGGTCTTGCATAACTTTCGTGTATTTCGTGGTCACCACGAAATAGAGTTGACCCCACAAAAACGCGATCACGAGCGACACGACAGACCTATCGTGCTTTTTGGTGGCCTCAACGGTGCAGGCAAAACCTCTATTTTGTCAGCCATTCGTTTGGCGCTATATGGTCGCCTGGCTTTTGATAACCTGATCCACAATCAGGACTATATTGACCAACTTACGGCGCTGATCCATAACGGCGTTAGCAAAGCGCTACAACCTCATGATGCCTCTATCGAACTGGTTTTTACCTATAACCAGGGGGGCACTGAGTCTGAATTTACCGTTATTCGAAGCTGGAATCGCAATAAAAAAGATAGACTCAAGCTGCTGCAAAATGGGGTCTCGCTGGACGAGCTTAACTATGAACAGTGCCAGGGTTTTCTCAATGAGTTAATCCCGCACGGTATTGCTGATCTCTTCTTTTTTGATGGCGAAAAAATCGCCTCGCTGGCAGAAGATGAATCAGGCAAGATTCTGCAGACTGCGGTACGCCGCCTGCTCGGCCTTGATCTGATTGCCAAACTGCGCACTGACCTTGGCATCTACTTAAAGCAGCAAGGGACCAAAGAGCTGGGTACCCAACAACAGCAAAAACTGGCTGAGCTGGAACAGAATAAAAAGCTGTCTGCCAAACAGGCTGAGCATTATCGATTTGAAGCCGATTTGGTGATGGCCAGGATTGGCCTGATTACCCAAGATATTCAGAAATATGAAGCCATGTTGGCAGCACAGGGTGGTGCATTTGCGCGGACAAAAAATCAGGAGCAGCAGAAAGTTGCTGAACTGGTAAAAGAAAAAGAACAGCTTGAAAAGAGCCTACGCCATGAATGTGATGGTTCCCTCCCCTTTGCACTGGCCCCCAACACCATGGCCAAACTGCAGCAACAGCTGACCAAAGAAATCGAGATAAAACGGGCTCGCAGCTTTTCCCAAGAGCTCAATCTCTTTCTCGAACAGCTTAAAGCCAATATTGGCTTTAAAGGCAAAGAGACGCTGGCCATCACAACCCAAGCAATCGAAGAGCAGCTTGATAGTTTTATGGCCAATAAACCGCAAGGTGAAGTCCTCTTTGATATCTCGGAGCGCGAGACCCACGCCATCATCGTGGCGATCAGTCAGGAAAGCCAACGGGCTTGGGCCAAATTTGATGTGCAGCGTCATGAATTGGCCAAGGTTGAACATCAACTGGAGCAAGCCGCCAGCAATATTGAGCGGGCGCCTGATGATGAGCAGCTAATGGATATCTTCCAAACCCTGCGAGACATGGACAGTCAACGGCAAGAGGAGCGCCACAAATACAAGGTGCTACTGGAGCAAGCCAAGCAAGCGGTAATGAATCAACTGGATTGTGCCCGCCAGATCCAGAAACTGCACGATAAAGCCAGAGAGCAATATGGTGCCGTGAGTGCCGTGCAATATGCCAATGAGACCATCTCCCTGCTGGATGAATACAGCGATGTACTGACCCAGGCTCGGGTTAAAACGCTGGAGCAGAATTTTGAAGTGGCCTACCGAAAATTGGCCAGAAAGGAAGACTTGCAAATTAAGGCCAGGATCAATCCTCACACCTTTGATGTGGAACTGGTAGACGAAGCGGGTATTGCCATTAATAGAAAGTCGCTCTCGGCCGGTGAGAAGCAAATTTATGCCATCGCGATCCTGGAGGCCTTGGCCAAAACGTCTGGTCGACAACTGCCGGTCATTATTGATACCCCGCTGGGGCGTCTTGATTCACACCATAGAGACAAGCTAATTCACCACTACTTCCCCTATGCCAGTCATCAGGTGATCTTGCTGTCGACTGACACGGAGGTGGATGAACGCTATTTTGCCAGTGCTCTGGCTGATGATATCTCTCATGCCTATCAGATCCAATTTGATGCTCTGACCAAGTCATCAAAGCTGACCAAAGGCTACTTCTGGAAAGAGAATCTTGTCCAAGTGCAAGCCAAGGAGGTTTGTTAATGCTCCCGAATCGCATGCAGCTCACCCGCCAAACAGAAGAGCAGCTTAAACGACTAAAAACCAATACCGGGATCACTCCCAATGTGGCAGCACGCTTGGCTTTTTTCCGCTCAGTGGAAACCGATTTTCGCTACCACCCAGACCATAAAAAACTGGATGGTAGCCTGGTACTCGACAAGATCACCTGGCTGGGAGAGACTCTGGTTGTTACTGAGCTCACCCTCCAGATGATATATCCTGACCTGGATCATAAGGATTGGATAAAAGCCTGGGCTGCTCATGTTGAAGATGGAATATCAGGGCTACGTAATTATAAAACATTAGGCCATTTAACCTGCTCATTATAAATATAAGAAGGTATAGTGAATATTTTATCTCACTATACCTTCTTTATCGGAAACAGCTTCTTCATCTCAGAAAGGTAAGTGCTTTTTTCCAAAAAAGAAAAGGCATCAAAGCATCGCTTGTAATATTCATACTCCTCACACTTCAATATTTTTTGTAGAGTGCGACTTACCTCTGCATAGCACTCATTAAAGTCATCTATGTGTGGAAAATTGAATCCATGCCCAACAAGTGACTTATTTCTTATTTTAATTAGCTTACTAATGATCCTTCCGTCAATATTAACATTGCAAACCTCTAATTGTATTTTAAGAATATTAACGCCATTGATACTTTTAGTCGTTCCTTTCATACAAATCTGTCCATTTTCAACGACTAACGCATCTTTTTTAAGTAAGAAAAATGTTGCTGATATTTCAAATGTCCTGAGCAATAAACTATATGCAAGGTTAGATGACAATGCATTTTTATAAAATAATGCCATTTTAATTAAAAGAGCACAGTATAAAAGAGACGCTCGTTCATTCTTGAACTTAGAATATCTTATGTAATCGTCTACAACATCTCTTAATAGCTTTACTCTTTCTGCTGCCTGTAACCCATAATCCTCTTTGACGGGAATACTTCTATTAATAGCGTTGAATATATTAAATATAAAGTCACTTATTTTGCTATTATTTAGCGAGCCCCAGTAATCATCATCCAATTCCTTATATAAACATCCATTTATTTCAGAGTTATACAATTTCCATATTTCATTATCAATTATAATATTTGATATTATCGGGCTTAAGTCTTTATAAAATGACTGAAAAAGTCCATTCTCACTAGTGGACATCTCATTTAATATGTTCTCTATATAAGCCTTTTTCTTACCACCAACATCTTTTCTAAAAATAAAGGTATATAGGTAATTGTATATAGGAATTGTACTTAATGGCACAAACTCTTTACTATTACCGTACTCGTACAAATAAAATCCATTACAATCATTAACATTGAGGAGGGCATAAATAGCAACAAGTTCTTTGATACACTGTTCAGATACAGGATATTCACTTATACAAATGCATTTATCCAATATCTCTAATGGAATATCTATCCCATTAAGTGCACCACCAAAAAATATAAAGTAATCGATACAAGATTTTGCTGCAATTTCTTGCAGCAAATCTACAGCTAAATCATCCTCGAAAATATTAAAATTTACGGTACAAACTTCCAAGTTTAAACTCCTTATTCGAAGTTTGAATCTAGATCTGAATCTGAATCTGAATCAAACTCGGAGTCAAGATATTCTGATGAGGGTGACAGTTCAGTCAAACCAAAAACATCTAACTTTAACGATAGGACAGTGCTTAATTCTCTCATTGCTAATCTAGTGTCATTTTCTATATATTTTTTTACAAGCACTTCAAAGTCATTGCTTATTTTATCTTTGCTTATTTTTCCATCTTTATAGTCTTTTTCATCTCGCTTACGCTTATTTTCTGCAAATTGCAGTTCTTCTCTATCCTCCAGATCCAAACCTTTATCGGTTACATATGATGCCTTAAAAATTTTAACTCTATTTTTAGAATACAGTTCCATATATTTGTTTATAGAGAAATATGCATGATTTGTTATATTTTCAATAAAAGTTGCTTCACTCCCATCCAAACAAGATGTATTTACTCCTGCATTTTTCATAATGATATTGAATTTATCCTTTGATGCTAAATATCCAGCAATAAGACATGATATCCCAACTCTAGAATCATTGGATGGATTTATCTTATTCGAATAAAAAACAAATGACTGACAATACTCTCTTAATGGTGACACGATCTGATTAATATCTTTTGAAATTTCATTTATCAACATCTTAAAAACATTATTTGCACAAACTAATTCGACTCCGCTCTGTCGACCAATCTTAACAAGATCAAACCATGTCAGAAAAATTGCTCGCTGAAAAATTGCATGGTTAAGCAATGGGAACGTTTTATCTTCTTTGCACAACCCAACGTCCTCTTCAAAAATACGAAGGTTGTATCTAGCCTCTCTCATTGAAGTACCTTCTGAGATAGGCGTGTATTCTAAGAGATAATCTAAAACAGGCTGGAAATGGGTTTCACCATGGGCATTAAGTTTAGCTTTGTTTTCTAGTTCTAATATTTTTTCATTAAAACATCTTACTGCTGGCTCATAAAGGTTGGACTCAAAGAAAATCCACTCAATCATAGGGGTAACATAAGAATGAACTTGATCTTTAATATACTGTTTCTGTGATAAAGAAAATCTATCCCATGTAACTTTAGGATACTCAATATGATCATCATCATTAGGATGAACGAAATCTTTTATTTCATCAAACTGAATCATGTAATTAAATGGTAGTTTTGCTTTACCAAAGGTCTCAGATAAAGCTTTTTCAATTACCCCAATACTAGTTACATAATACTTCTTTGTGATTTCTGTAGAGAGCTTTTTATTTTTTTGACTCCACTCTACTTGAGCTAGCGCTTTTAATCCACGGCCATCTAATATAGATGAACACAAATCCCTACAAATAATACTTCCAACATTACCTTCAGATAACAAAATATTGAAGTGCCCACCTACCTGTATTGCATTCTTATTTACATCAACAAACAACTGCCTAAATATTTCAGCAATAGTAGGGACTTTATATTCATTTTCCTTAAATTTCTCTACCACTTCGACTGTTGAATTAGGGGAAAATAAAATACACACTGGAATTGCAAGCTCTTTTAAGCTTTCAGGACTATCCATATATACGTTCATAAGTGCTTTCAATCGATGTTGCCCATCGATTACGACTAATTTTATGCCTCTCTCAATGCTATTTGAAATATTAATTTCTATTTGAGCAGGTTCTCTTGATACACTAATTTCTTCATCCGAGATTGCAGATGGTTTGAATACGTAACCATTGTTTGCTTTGCGAAGGGAAATTTTAAAAAGTGATTCCCACTCGCGAACTACGATCTTACCATTGTCATTTATAGACTGCGGAGAATAATGAGACTCCATTCTCTTATTCGTAACTGGCACGGCTGCAACTAGCAATGGTGGAAAGAAAATAGTTTTTGTTCCCACCTCAGCTTGAGTCAGTTGAGGTGATGTTAAATATGGACTAATTTCAGACCTAACCCTCTCTTCATCAATATCTCTTTGAAGAAGCTGCTCGAAATCAATTGAAGCTGGTTTTATATCTCTTGCAAACGTAAGAGTATTTAGTTGAGATGACTTTAATGTAGTAACAAAAAATTCTATCGGAAAATTATTTATCGTTGAAAATCGACCAAAAGATCCCCAACGTTTAAACGTATATATATCTTCACTCTCAAACTCATCAAAAATATTACTGTCAGACATATTATACAATCTCCCAAAATGCTCTATCCCGCATCATAGATACCTTTTTATCTCCATCAATATAGAGACTAAAGTGTTTATCCAATTTACGGATGGTTTCCATTAATTGCTCTTGCTCGGCCTTATCATCTTTATTAAAGATGGCCTTGATGTCTGCATTCTTTATCTCGGCGACGCGATGCACCACCCAGGTCAAGATATAAGAGCCGTAGTTGTTTTCCCCGGTTTTAAAGTGGCTCAAGTCCTGGGTTGAGAGGATCACCCCAACCCCGTACTCGCGCCCCTCTTTCAGGATCTTGCGCAGGCTGGGGAAGTCCTGCGACATGAAGTTGTCAGCCTCGTCGACCAGGATCATCTTGGTGATCTGGCGATAATCCCCGTTTACTTGTGGCTTGCCGCGTTTTTGCATCTGTGAATAGAAGAGATCCAGCGTCAGGGCTACCACCAGGTTCTGGATCTGGGGTGAGTAGCCCGCCAGCTCGATCACCGTCACGCCATCGAGCAGCTCATACAGGGAGCTCACCTCATCCGGCATGGTTTCGAATATCTCGTAAGTGACCAGCGAGTCGAGCGCGGCATAGAGGGAGTCCTCCTCCACCTTCTCCTGCTCAAGATAGAGATCCCACACTTGAGCCAAGGTGGGCGCAGGCCTTGACCAAGTGCTGGCGTCAGACCTGCTGATCCCCGCCAGCTCATAGGCATCGAGGATCAACTTGCGCAGTCGCAGCTGCTGCTTGGGCCCTAGGCCAAAGGCTTTGGCCAGGGTCTCAGCAAACCCGGTAGCGGTATGCACCGGCAACATCGGCATCTCACCATAGAGCGAGAGCGGGTTGTACGGCAGGCGATACAACCGCAGCCGCTTGCTCTGGTTGGCCTCGCTAAAGGCATCATCCACATAGTCGGATTTGTAATCGAAGATCAGCAGGCCGATCCGTGCCCCCTCGACGTTGTTGTCTTGCTGGCGCATCAGCTGGGTGATCAGCGACTTGGTAAACTGGGTTTTGCCGGTGCCCATGGTGCCTATGATGCCGGTATTGGTATTCATAAAGCGGGCGGTATTGGTCGGCTCCCAATAGAGCGGGGTTTGCCGCAGAGCCTCGTGGCCGAACAAGATACGCACGGGCTCTGCGGGTGCGTGAGGAGTCACAGGAACAGGAACAGGAACAGGAACAGGAACAGGAACAGGAACAGGAACACTAGAGCAAGGCGCAGGCTTAACCACCTCCTCTCTGGGCCCCAGCAGATATTGTTTGTCTACGTGGCACAGGGTCACCAACTCATCAAGCGCAGGGGCGCTACAGGCCTGAATCAGGCTACCCAGCAAGGCATAGGGCAGTTCAACCTGTAAAACGCCACGCTCGGTCATCTGGTAATGAGGCACAAAGAAGCTGTCGTTTTCGATATGGGCGACCACAAAGCCTTCGGGATAGTCGGGCACGCTGGCCAGGCTATATTCCCCTTTGAGCCACCACTCCCGCTCGGTCAGCAGCGGAGCAAGCTGCGCCGGCTGCATCACCTGATATAGGCAAAGCTTGTCGACCTGCATCAGCACCTGACGAATAAAGAGACCACGGTAGAGCCGCGCAGCCAGGGTATTGGGGCCAAGCACCTCTTCCATCAGGTAACGTTTAAGCTCCAGCGCCTGTTGCCCGGCATAGGCAAAGTCGGGTCTGACACCTGTCTTGACCTCCAGAGGCAGCAGATAGAGTTGCTTGCCATTGAAGCCGACAAAGAGCACGTCATCGGAAATGGCCCCTTTGCGATACCCATGTACATGACGAGAGAACTCGCTGTCGCTCATCTTGAGGCCGACATTGCCAGAGACGCGGATCATCTCGGCCACGGAGAGGGGTACCCAGCAGATATCGGATTGCCTCAACAAGGCCGAAACAAACTTGTAGGCACCAATGATGCCATTCTTCTCTTTGCGCTCCTTGTCGTGGGCCGTGAGCATCTTGAGCAGCCACTCGCCATTGAAGGCATTGAATTCGGATAGCAGTGTCTCCCCTTGTCCATGACCCTCTTTTTGCAGCAAGCGTTTAAAGAGGTCGACCTGCTTGGTCACCGTGATGGCGTCATAACCGGCCGCACTGGTGTATTGATCCGAGTAGTGGATCAACACCACATCCTGCTGACTGGTGAAGAAATCGAGAGTCACCTTGGGATCGATGATGGTGGTCCACAGTGCGCTGTCATAAGAGCGGGTCAACAGAGCCTTGAAATCGGCACTGACCGCCAGCCCCAGGCTGGTCTCCAGATACTGGGCATTGCTCTGGCTGGCCGGTTGCCACAGGTTGCCCAGCATGCGGGCCACACGCAACGACTGTACCCCTTGATAGGGCACACCACGCAGACCAAAGGCGGTGAAATAGGCCGCCCCTTTCGTTTCGGCCGCTTCCCCGGCGATCAAGCCATCACACAGCACACCACTGAGCGCCTCATCGGTATTGATGGGATGGCACTCTACCGGCTCCTGGTTGCGGAAGAACGCCAGATGGGCATAGGCGAACTGCTCGCGCTCGTTGGGCAGGGTGAACTTGCTGTAGGTCAGACGGCTGCGGATCAGGTCGATCAGCATATCGGCCTCAGCACGCAACGCGGTGGTATTCAAACCAAGCCAGGCTTTCAGCTCGTCATAAGCGGCCGTTTCGGCAAAGCGGTCGAAGTCGTTGAATTGCAGCCGCTCATCGTAGAAGTTCACATGAATGGCAATAGCCTGCTCTTTGTGATGCTTGAAGTGCTCGATCAAACCGAGGAAGAGCTCTGCCGCACTCGCCTGATTGATGGCATTGACGATCAGGGTGCTCTTGGCTCCGGCACTGAACAGACGGGAATAGGCTTGAGTAAACTCGGCCAGTTTGTCGCGCACCAGACGCTTGATGTAGCTGTAGCTCTCCTGCTTTTGTGGCACCACATCGAGCCAGAAGCTGTTCTCTCGCACCGGCAGCAGATGGGCGTAGCCAGAGTCATTGTCATAGACGAAAGGCAGCAAGCCAGATGCAACCAGGCGCTCGCGGGTCACCTCGGGTAATTCGGCGAAAGAGCTGACGCCATCCTCATCGCGATCGGCTTTTATCTCGGCCACCAGCTGCAAGTGATAGGCAAGTACCAAGGGGTGCAGCGGGCTAAGGCGTTGCCACTCCTCCTGGCGGCACAAGCCAATGCGCATCAGCTGTTTGTGCTCGAGCGCCAACACCGCATTGGTCGGTATCTCGCTTAATGCCGCTTCGTAGGCATCCAGCACCCGCTGCACCAGGGCGCAATAGCTGTCGCCCCAGGCCACCAGACTCGGCAATGTTTTATGGTGTTGCAGGTAATCAAACAGACCTTCGTAAGCACTATGCAAGGTGGGAAACATAGCGCTTATCGCAGCCAGAGGCATAGGTTCGGCGCTCAAACCGATATACAGCACACGCTCATCAACCATGCGAGCTTCGAGATTCAACAGTTGCTGGCGGATCCCGACCACCCCACTTTCGCTGTTATCGAAAATGATCTTGCCTTTGGCCCGTAGATACTCGGCATTACGGTCATCTCTGAGCAGCTTGGCGAAACGCTCTCTGTCAAACAGCAGCGGAACGCAAATGCTCTCATCGGCGGCCGGGCCTTCAATATTGATGGGCAAGCGACGCTCACCATTGACTAGATCAAACTGGATCTGTTCACTCTGCTCGGCCAGCGTATCGAAGTTCACCCAGCCACAAGCGCTGCAATCCACTTCTCCATCGTCATCAGCCAGATGCATGATGGCGTCTTGCTCAGAGTTGACCTTGAACTTGTTCTCTTCCAGCAACAGGGTCAGCCACTTCTTGCCGGCATCAACCCGGAAACAATGCAGCAGCTCATCGAAATAGAAATCTCCCTGCTCTACCACCAGGCAGCGGAACTTGTACTCTTCGGAGCGGTTATCGCGTTTGAGCTCAAGGCTAAAAAAGGTGGGTTCTCCCGTGACGGGCAAGGTCACCGTCGCCCAGCAACGCTTGCCACCGACACGGCTGACAGAATAAGTGACCGAATTTTTGAGCGACCCATTGTGCATCAGTTTGAACTGGCTCTCGTCCAGATCATTACCGATGAAGGTGAAAGAGAGGTTGAGGGTTTTCTCTCCCGGTGGCAGCTGGATCAGCAAGCTCAGGTCGCGCTGCCCCGCCTTGCTCTGGCTTTTGGCTCTTTGCTGCAGTGAACCACTTTCAACGACCACCTCTTCCAATAGCAACTTTTGCGCTTTGTTGGCTTCAATCTCCTTGAGGTAGGCTTCGAATTCCAATTCACGCCAGCTCTCATCCTGGAAATGCTGGCGGATAAACTTGGCGCTGAACTCTTTCAAAACACTCTCGAGCTGATCGATATCATAATGCTCAACCGAATCTTCAATCTCGCGCCGCAGCTTGCGGTTGGCTTGCAGCCGCTTGCTGATCTGGGCCTTCTTGCCACTCCAGCTCAAAATGACCGGGTCATTGAATAGCTGGAGCTCATCAAACTCCAGAACACCATCTTGATCCAGTGCACTGAACAGAGGAGCAAAACCAAATACGGTCGCCCCCTCTTCGGTTATAAGAGCCAGTTGCTCTTCGAGCAGACAGGCTGACAGCTCCTTGTTGCTGCTGCCGACATCAATCAGTGCGCCAAGCTGCTGCGAGAGACTATCCGGATGCCAGACCGCACCGGGTGCCCCCAAATCAAGCGCACTGTTGATCAGAGTATCCAGCATGCTGTTGTGGATAATGAGCAAGGCTGCTTTTTCAAATTCTGCACTGCGTCCTGCTACCAGATCACGCAAACGGGAAATGTAGTTTTCGGTAAATCCGGGAGCCTCACCATGCAACACAGGTAAAACCCGCACGCCATTACATTCAATGTATGGCAGGCTAATACCATCGGCCGTTGCCAGCGTATTTGTGGCAGCAAAGGTCACCAGTGACTGATATAACACCAGGCCGTTGTCGGCGCTGGGGGATTTGAACTGGTAACGAGAGCCCGGCTCAATATCGGCACTGACCCACTCGATAAAGCGCTCGGCCAGAAAATGCTCAAAGGGTCTTGCGGACATACACGGCGTCTCCACTATCACTCATTCGTTCTACATTGCCCATGCGCTCATAGAAGCTGACCAATTGCTGCAACGACTGGTTATCAAGATAAAAACCGCGCAGCTCGAACCCTTTGCGCAGATCGTGCAGACGCAGCTTGTCGGCTTTGCCGATGGTGAGATTGGTCAGCAGCAACAGCTGATCCTGATTCAGCACCAGAGTGCGGCCAGCGGCCCCCCTGGCCTGAATAAAATCACTGAGCAGCTTCTCTTCCAGCTCTTTGACATATTTCCTGTTCACGCCGCCACGGGAGGTGTTGGCATCACGGAATTGCTCCAGTGCCAACTCTTTGAGCTGCTCAAAGGCTTCCGCCACGCTGTTTGTGCGAGGCCGTACAGCCTGCAATCTGCGGATTTCTCTAAAGGCCTGTAGATAGTTGTTCAGCTCCTCCAGCAACTGAGCCTGGTCAGCATATTGCGTGGCATCGCGATAAACCTGCCAGAGCGGTCTTTTCTTTGCATCCCCCGGCAACTGGAGCACGTCAAGGGCGGAAAGCAGCGGGAAAACCCGCTCGCTGGCAGCAGCCAGCAGCTTGTAGCCAGAGCGCTTTACCGATGTACGTTCGGAGCTGGCCTTTTCCGAATCGAGAATAAAGTAGAGAGGCTTGCTCTGGGGCTCATGTTGCCAGTCGGTCACATTCAGTGCCAGCTGAGCACAGTAGGCAAAGGCATACAGCTTGAGTGTGCCGGGCAAGGCTTGCAGCAGGTACTGGGGATTTGCAGCCAAAAAGCGAATATCTTCACGAAATACGGCATTCAAAAAAGGCAGATAAGGTAGCTCATCCTCATTTTTTACCAGACTGCCGCTTTGCAGCCTGCCTTGCAGAACTGACAACAGTTCTTGCTCGACAAAATTGAGCTTGTCATCAAGCGCATCTTCAAGAAAGAAATCCCCCAACAGGCCTGCAAACAATTTGCACAATCGCGTATCTGACGCGCTGAGATCGGCTTGTCCACTCTTCTTCCCTTTGGCCTTGAACAAGAGGAACAGCGGTGAAATGTGAAAGAGTGAGTCATTTGAAAAATAGGCTCGCTCAAGCACCTGCCAAAAATCAGGATCATCGAGCTTGCCTACAAACCGGGCTCTGCACTCCTCCTTAAACTGCTCGAACTCATAGGCTGTCACCTGCTTGCGCAAGGAAAGCCCCAGCACGACACCCGTCACGGTATCCCAGTCAAACTCATTGCCTTTGTTGCGAATGGGCCAGTAGTTGGTGAGCTTGTTTTTATCAACCGGAGCTAATCCGACAGGAATTGGATACAGAGACATGACTATCTGGTTCCTTCTACGGTGATCATGCCGTCATCCAAACCAAGACGGTAATGCTGATCACCTTCGTAATAGTGAAGAACAGGGCTCTTTTTGGCGACAGCACGGATTTGCTCAACCATCTCATCGAGCAACACGATGGCATTCTTGTCGTACTTGTTTGGTCGATAGCCATTGTTGAGCTTGCAGATCAGCTCAAACAGATTGAGGTTGATTGCCATCGGTGCCAAGGGCTGATCATCAACTTTCAAATAAGCGCTGAAGTGATCATGTTTCTCTACATGCTGGCGCTGAATTGCGCTGTAGTTGACTTTCAGCTCAACAGGTGCCGCGACATGACACTGGCCAAATTGACCCAGAGAAAGCTCACGCTTTGACAACTCAGGGGCATTGCGGTTGGCATAGACAAAAATGGCCGGGATCAGCGCTTTCACATAGAAATTGCGCAAGGCCAGCTGGCTCCCACCCTCCCCAAGATACTGGCTATGCTGCAGCCAGACGGTGGCATAGTGTTCAAGTACCTGCTCTTCAAAATCGACTTTGAATTGGTGATGGTAGTTATTGCCAAGATCGCAGTCCTTGAGCAGATAAAAAAGGCGCAGAAGAGATGCGGCTTGACCTGCTTTATCACGGGGCTCGTTGAACATGATCCCCAGTTTTGCCAGCTCGTCCATAAAGGCATCCAGCGCCTCATCCGGTAGATTCAGCTCATAACGCAGCACAAACTGGTCTACCGCTTGGGTGTGAATCAAGGCCGGATCAAAGTCAGCAAGACGCAGGCTTAGCTCGCTGTCTTTACCCAGAAACAGGTTGTCAAAGAGGTAATGCTCCCCGGCCAGAAGCTGATGGAGCAGATCCAGCAAGGCGCGAGTCGTAATGAATTGATCCTTGATCAAGCGGGTTTTGAACAGAGTGGTAATGATAATCTCTTGCACGTGCTCATTGGCCAGCAGCCTGAAATTGGCAATGAGGCGCATGTCGCGTCGACGTTGCTCATCTGCAAGCGCAATAACATGAAACAGATTGCCATCGGTTGGCTGGGTTAAACGCTTGAGCAGTTGGCGCATGAAGCTTGAATAGCTTCCTGCGTCATCATTAAAGCGAAACTTTGGGTAGGACTCGAAGTCCAGAAAATGATAAGTCCCTTGTGTTCTCTCACCGCTGTACAGAAAACGCTCAATTACACCACGCAACGCACTGTGCCGCTCAGCCCCCTCTTTAGCGAAATTTGCCAACATGCCGATGTTGATACCGACAATTAATGGAGGATGGCCTTCACCTGCTCGGTCAAAGAGCTCATCCAATGCCTCAATGGCCGACTGATTAGGAGCAAAACTGTGTGTTGCATCGAGGTGAAAGGTGTAACGGTGTTTATAACGCTCGTAGCATCTGGATAAAATCTCCGATTTTCCATCGCCACTACTGCCGCACAAAAATACATAGGCGCCAGATTGCAGTGCAATTAGACACTTTTCGAAGTCGAGTTCGATCTCAGATTTAACGTAGAGATACTCTTTGAGGTCATCATAAGCATCTCGCGGACGATCAGAGGTCGTTTTTACCGAAAACGAGGAAGATTTAGCCAAGACCCCAAGGGCCTTCCGGAGGGTGATTGCGCTCACGATATAACCCTATAGTCTGTATATCTGCAAGATAGTAACTTATTGAATCCATAAGCTACCACCAGAAAACGCGTCTTTGTATGACTCCTTGATGTTCGTCATGTTCAGGCCTCTAGGGCGGTGAGCAGCCATTAGATCAGGCAAGGGAGGGTCGGTCTGCTAGACTGGCCCTCTTTTTATTCATCTTGCAAAGGAGTGTTGGATGTCGGGTTCTTCGTGGTGGGACAAGTCCACCGGCCTTGCGCTGTTGACCATACTGTTGTGGGCCTCGCTGGCGGCGCTCACCTCCCGGGTCACCAGCGTGTCGCCTCTGGTGCTGGTTGGATTGGTGCTCTTCTTCTGTGGTGTCGGCGCCCTGCCGTTCTGGCGCCAGTGGCGGGCCCGTCCGGTCAGCTGGCTGGTGACCATCACAGCGCTGCTGCTCTATCACCTGCTGCTGTTCATGAGCTTTCGGCACGCCCCCGTGCTGGAGGCAAACCTCATCAACTACCTCTGGCCCCTCTTCATCATACTGTTCACCCCCTTGCTGCTGCCCGGTCACCCGCTGCACAGCCGTCACTTGCTGGCCGGCGCACTCGGTCTGGCCGGATCCGTACTGGTGATGGTCAACGGCGAGTTGCAACTGCAGGTCGCCTATCTGCCGGGCTACCTGCTGGCACTGGGTGCCGCCATCATCTGGGGGGCCTATTCGGTGCTCTCCCGCAGTCTGCCACCTGCACCGGCCGTGGTGACGGCGGCGGCCTGCCTGCCCGCCGGGCTACTGGCGTTGCTGCTCGCCTGGTGGCTGGAAGGGCCGCTGCCCATTGCGCAGATCCCCGCCGACGACTGGTGGCTCATCGTCGGGCTCGCCCTCGGCCCCATGGGTGCTGCCTTCGTTACCTGGTATCTGGCATTGCGGGACGGGGATCCGCGCCGCATCGGGGCGCTTGCCTACCTGACACCGCTGCTGAGTACACTGTTGCTGGTGCTGCTCAACGGAGAGGAGCTGACTTCCCGCCATCTGCTGGCCGGTGCCTTCATCATGGGTGGGGCCCTGCTTGGCATGCTGGGCAAGTCGCCTGCGGCCAGCAAGCAGGAGGAGCCCGCTGCACCGTCCTTGTCATGACTTCGCAGCCATGAACCGGATGTCATAAAAACGCCATCTTTCCTGCTTAAGCTCACGGCGACTTCCAGTCCCCTGGCTCAAGCAGGAATTCTGACGTGAAAATTGCCCACTATGCCTCCCTCTCCTCCCTGGTACTGCTGCTGGTCGCTGGCGTACAGGTCGGCGCCCTGTTTCATGGCTGGCAACAGCTGGATCAGGCCGAGCAAGCCCAGCATCAACATGAACGGCTGCAACAACGGCTGACCGATACCCTGCAAGGCACCTTGCGCGACTACCTGAGCAGCGGCGATCCCCTGCGCCTGGCCGAGGCCCAGACGGTGCGCCAACTGGCGCTCGGCCAACTGGCGCAGCAGGACGAGCAGCTGACAGCCCCGCTGCGCGCCCTGCTCGAGAAGATGGGGGAGCGCATCGATGGCGATTATCTGGCGGCGGGCAAGCTCTCTGGCAACAGCCAGTGGCTGTTGCAAAATGCCGAGAACGAACTGACCACCCAGGCCAGGGCGCTGCTGCGCTACGGCCAGCAGGGAGCCATGGATCCGGGTACGGATCAGGCCAGTGCCGAGGCTTACCGCAAAGGGGCGGCCGATTTGCTGGCCTCCCTGCCGGGGCTGGGCCACCTGCGCCAGAACTACATGGAACAGGCCAGCCCCAAACTGCTGGAGGGGCTGCAATTCGAGCTCGCCGCCTTGCAAAAACAGGCTGAGCGACTGGCCGCCCTGCCGCCGCTTGGCCTGTTTGAGGCCCCCCCTGTCGACGAGTTCACCCTGGGCGAGCCGGTGCGCAAAGAGCTCGGCGCCCAGCCGCGCAGCGAACTGCTCTCCCTGCTCAAGCGCTATCCGCAAGAGCTGGAAAACAGCCGCAAGGCGCTGCAACAACAACAGGCTGCCCACCAGGCGGTGCAACAGGACATCACCCGCATGCTGCAAGCAAGCGGGGAGATGGGAGAGCAGCTCACCGCCGGGCGTCAGGCCGTCAACCAGGAGCTGGCTCTCATCCTCGGCAGTCTGGCGCTCTGTCTGGTGCTGGTCGCCCTGCTGTTTGCACTGGTGCAGCGTCGCTGGCTGGTCAAACCGCTGCTGCGGCTGCGCGGTGCGTTTCTGCAACTTGACGAGACAGGCCAGGCCGAAACCCTGCCCCCGGGGCGCGAGCGCAACGAACTCAGCGACATAGTCGAGAGCTACAACCGGCTTATCGTTCGCTTGCAACTGGATCAGCAGCAGAAAGAGGGCCAACTATCGGCGGTCTCATTGAGCCTGCAGGACATGGTCAATCAGGTCGAAGAGATCCACCACAGCACCCGCACAACCGAGCAGGCGGTGGACGAGAGCGACCTGATGATGAGCGAGTTGAACCAGCTGGCCGGCGAAGTCCATCAGGTGGCCGCCGAGATAGCGCAGCATGCACAGCACAACGAACACTCCATGAGCCAGAGCGAGCTGCTGGTGGGGGGCATGTTGCAGGCCACCGCCCAGACCGGTCTTGCCATCGATGAAAGCGACGGCGCCCTGACCCAGCTCAAGCGTTCGGTGGATGACGTCACCGCCATCGTCGACGTGATCGGCCACATCGCCCAGCAAACCAACCTGCTGGCGCTCAATGCGGCCATCGAAGCGGCCAGGGCGGGCGAGCAGGGGCGCGGTTTTGCGGTAGTGGCCGACGAGGTACGCCACCTCTCCGCCGATACCCAGCGCTCCCTTGGCCAGATCACCGAGATCCTGGTGCGACTCACCCAATCCGGCGATCAACTCGGCACTGTGCTGGCGCGGATCACCACAGAAGCAGCCGCCCAGCGCCAGCAGGCGGAGCAGTTGCGCCAGACCACACAGGCGGTGAGAGAGATGGCGCGCAGCACAGCCGTCATCGCCCTGCAAGGGGCGGACAACGCCAAGAGCCAGGAGCACAAGCTGGCCAGCTTCGCCGACCTGATTGCTCGCATCAGCCAGCACGCCCGCCAGGGCAGTCGGCTCTCGGTTCAGGTGTCTGAACACATCCATCATCAAGCCAGCCAGATCCCCCGCATTCTCGGCCATCAGGCCTGAATCAGCCGCCGGACTCCCCTCCAAAACGCCCTGCCTCCGCGTCCCGACGCGGGGGCATATCTTTTTTTGTGCCACAAAATTATCTGTTGCATACAGGTTAACGAAAAAAGTTATGCCCCTTGTAAGAGATCCGCCCACATCGGCAGGTCATTTCACTTGAAAACGCTATCAGCTGCGATATGAGTGGGCTGGGAGTGTCCACACCAAGATCCATGATTATTTGCACTCGGTCATATTTTTGAAACTTGGTGGGAACTTTCCATTGATATTTCGCACCGCGAACGTACTCTTGGAATTGTCCGATAGCCAAGAATCGGAACATAAAAAATAAATGATGTGATGAACAGAACTGCACCACCGCAGATGTGCCAAGACGTCGCGGCCGCAGCCGACATAGAAAGAATTTTTTGCCCTACGGGGTCTTGATTGCAATGCCAATACCGAGCGGCGGGCCCTTGCCTGACTGCCGGACAAAAAGCTAAGTCCATAAAATCAGGAGCAATACAAAATGGAAAAAGTGATCTTCAAGCGTGCCGCATTGAGCGCAGCTGTTGTTGCCGCCTTGGTCGCCCCCGGTATGGCATTTGCTGCCGACGAAGCCGGTCCTGCCTATGCTGCCGCCGCCAGCAAATTCTATGAAGAAGGCAAACTCAACGGTGGCCTCTTCTACTTCCAGCGTGATCGTCAGCGTATCGATGGTGACCCGACTGCCGCCAAGAAAGAAGGCAAGTACCAGTCCAACCTGAGCCACGCCACAACTCAAGCCGCTCTCAACTTCAACTCGGGTTATGCCTGGGATATCGTCGGTATCGACGTGGGCGGTTTTGGTGCCTATGACCTGGCCGTGACCGAGAACCATGCGGTCAACCAGGAGAACGAATTCTCCTTCGCTGGCAACAAATGGGGCGAAAACTACAAGGATGGCTCCCCCAAAGGTGGCTTCAGCCTGGCCAATGCCTCCCTGAAACTGAAAGCGCTGGACGGTGCCGTCACCGCCAAGGGCGGTCTGACCCAGCTCTACGTACCAGGCGTGATCGGTGTGAACTGGTCCTATCAGCCGGGTACCTACCGTGGCGGCCAGATCGAGGGTAACGTCGGTGGTCTCTACCTGACCTACGCCATCGCCGACGAATACAAGTCCCCCTGGTACAAGGAGACCCAGAAGTTCTCCCGTGCCAAGGCATGGATGGATCCGTTCGCCGATGAAAACGTCATCGACTACATCCAGGGTGTAGCGGCACGTTATACCTTCGAAAACGGCACAGCCGTGACCGGTTCTTACGGCAACTCCGAAAACTACATGGACAGCTACCACTTCAAGCTGGCCCACAAGTTTGACGTGCTGAACGGCCTCTCCACCAGCTACCAGTTCTACGGTTCCGAAACCGACACCTATCAGAAGGGTGGTGCCGACATCGAAACTTATGACGGCATGGCATGGCAGCAAGCCCTGACCGCCGCCTGGGGCATGGGTCCGTACGGCTTCCGTGTGGAAGGGCTGTGGACCAAGGCCGAGGGTAGCGAAGGCAACTACCTGCCCCGTCTGACCCGTGGCTACGGCAACTCCCAGGGCGCGAACGAAATCTGGTGGGACTCCCGCTCCGACTGGAACGCAAACAACGAAAAAGCGCTGTTCTTCGGTGTGACCCGTTCCCTGGATGATCTGGTGGGTGCACCAGGCTGGTCCGTCGGTGTCTCCGGCGCCTACGGCTGGGATATCCAGAAAGGCGACGGCACCAAGGCCACCAACGGTGAAGATACCGAATGGGCAGCCAACTTCGACGTCATGTACACGGTGCAGGATGGCAAGCTGAAAGGCACCCTGTTCAAACTGCACTACACAGATTACAACAACGACATCAGCCAGGGCGGCGGTTGGACCGAATACCCGAACATCTTCGCCTCCGAGCATGACGTCAAGTTCCACATCATAATGCCGTTCACCATACTGTAAGCAGGCGGTGCAACCTCAGCAAACCGGGCCCCTTGGCCCGGTTTTCTTTTTGGTCGCACTCAGGCTACCATGCCCACCTTGGCCACACTCAGGCCGCCACCATGGATGATTTTTATGCCCAACCCCTTCGTGCTCATCACCGGCTGTTCCAGTGGCATAGGCCTCGCCGCCGCCAAGGCGCTCGGTGACCACGGCTTTACCGTGATCGCCTCCGCTCGCAAGGCCGACGATGTAGCACAGCTGCAACAGCAGGGTTTACTGGCTGTACAACTGGATCTGGCCGATACCGCCAGCATTGAGCAGGGTGCTGCCGAGGCACTGGCGCTGGCCGGAGGCCGTCTCTACGGCCTGTTCAACAACGGTGCCTATGGCCAGCCTGGCGCACTGGAAGACTTGCCCACAGAGGCGCTGCGGGCCCAGTTCGACACCAATCTGTTTGGCTGGCATCACCTGATCCGCCAGATACTGCCGACCATGCTGGCAACCCGGGAGGGGCGCATAGTGCAGAACAGCTCGGTGCTGGGGCTGGTGGCCATGAAGTATCGCGGCGCCTACAACGCCAGCAAGTTTGCCCTTGAAGGCTATACCGACACCCTGCGCCTCGAACTTGAGGGAAGCGGCGTGCACATCAGCCTGATCGAACCCGGTCCCATCGATACCCGCTTTCGTGCCAATGCCCACGCCGCCTTCGTGCGCCATATCGATCCGGCCCAGAGTCGTCATCAGGGCGCCTATCGCCAGACCCTGACCCGGTTGGAAAAAGAGGGGGCCACCAGCGGCTTCACGCTGCCAAGCGATGCCTGCATTCCGCCACTGCTCCATGCACTGCAGAGCAAGCGCCCCAAGCATCGCTACCCTGTCACCTTCCCGACCCGGTTGTTTGCGATACTGCGCCGCCTGCTGCCAAGCAGCTGGCTTGACCGGATCCTCTCCAAGTCGGCCTGATCCTTGATTCACACAGGGTGAGTGGCACCGCCTGCTCGCCCTGCGGTTGATGATGTGACCCCCGTCTGCCCCTTGCCCGCCATCTGTCCCGCAGCCAGGATGAAGGTCGATACTCCCCTCAATAGTGCTGACCGTTGCTGTAATAGTGACTTTTGACTATGGGCAGCACCTGCACCACCACATAAATCTGCTCCCCCAGCACCGCCTTCAGATGGCGGGTGATGAGCGCAGCGGCGGCATCTTGCATCGCCTGCGGCCGCTCGAACCAGACCAGCTCCACAAACGGGAAGCCAGCTTCGATCGCACCATTGCGCACCCAGCTGCTGTCGACACACTCCAGGGTGACAAATTCAGGCTTGCCGCCAGTGAGGGCGCACAGCTCAGCCAACAAAGGGGTGCTGATCTGCTGGAGGGTATCGACTGAAACGACCCTAAAACGAAGATGGGGCATGGGAAACCTCTTGGCTGTGACGAATGAGGACTTATCATAGAGAACTCAATCCGCTCACATAAGGTGCCTCATGAGATTTCATCGCACGCTGATTTCCTTCCTGCTCTGCCTGTTGCTGCCTTTGACCGCCTTTGCCGATCCCGCCTTCTATCGGGTGAACAAGGGCGACCAGCAGCACTGGCTGCTGGGCTCCATCCATGCGGGCAAACCCTCCCTCTATCCGCTGCCCGACCCCATAGAGCGCGCCTGGCAACAGAGTCATGCCCTGGTGATGGAAGCTGACCTGACCCACATAGGTGAGGAGCAGTGGCAGGATATGGGCACCATCACCCGCCTGACCGATGGCAAGACGCTCAAGGATCATGTCTCAGCCGATCTCTACCGACGCACCATCATAGCCGCCGGTCAGAACGGCCTGACCGAGACCATGCTCTCCCCGCTGCGCCCCTGGTTTGCCGCCATCACCCTGACCCAGGCCGCGCTCGAGCGCACCGGTTTCAGCAGTGCACTCGGGGTGGATCAGCACTTTGCCAAACGTGCCACCGAGAGTGGCAAGCCCATAGTGGGCTTCGAGACCCTGCTCGAACAGCTCGGCTATCTTGCCAGCGTCGGCGACAACCAGACACTGATGCTATCCACCACCCTGGATGAGCTTCCCCAGCTGGAAACCGGCTTTCGCGATGTGATGAAAGCCTGGCAGGACGGGGATCAGGCCGCCCTCGTCAGCCTGCTGAAAGCGGAGATGGCGCCGCCCAAGCTGCAAGCCTGGCTGGAGCAAACCCTGCTGGCGGAACGCAACCACAACTGGCTGAAAAAGTGGCCAACCCTGCCAAACGAGAGCTTTATCGTGGTAGGTGCCCTGCACCTTTACGGCGACCAGGGCCTGATCGCCCTGCTGGAGCAGCAAGGGTGGCGCGTCACGCCGCTCACCAATCCAGCCGCGAAGTAAACGACAAGGGCATGACCTGAAGGCCCTGCCAAACCGGGGGACTGTCCACACACGTACTGGGCCGAATGGGAGGCGGCTCACAGATCAGGCTGCCGATTAAATAACCGCAAGGGGACTTGATCGAGATCATCTCATCAGGCCCAAAGAGGTATCTATCATGCCTGTCATCGATGGGATGACAGGAGTGTGTGAGATGGAATTCTGGATGAACCTGATGTTCGGCAACAGCGTGGGACTCATGTCCATGTTGGTGATTATCGGCACCTTCCTGCTGATCAGTTCCTATGCGGTCTATTTCATCTACAAGGTGATGAGCGCCAAGCCGCCGAAAGAAGAGCAGTAACGCCCCTTCGTCAGGCGATCCCCTCGATCGCCTGCCCATGTCTCCTGGCTGGCATTGTCTAACGGCCAATAGTGCCTGCCTGTCGGCCAGCGTCAGCCGGCCGATGCTGGCCGCCATTTTCTGACTCGCCCCCGCCCGCTATAATGCCCGCTCATTCCAATGCGGGGAGCCTGCCGTGTCTTGCAACGACGAACTCTCACTGTTTCGCAATGAAGTGGCCGATGTGCGCCCCATTCGCAGCGACAATATCCATTCCCCTGCGGGCAAATCCGTCCCGACGGAAGCGCAACTGGCCCGCCGTCAGGCGGCTACCGCCGAGCAACTGGCACTCGACCACCTCACCATGGAGGCGGTGGAGATGCGCGATCCCCGTGACATCATCGGCTTCAAGCGCGATGGGGTGCAGGAGGGGGTCTACAAGAAGCTGCGACTCGGCAAATATGAGTTGCAGGCGAGCCTGGATCTGCATCAGAAGACCCTCAATGAGGCGCGTCAGGCGCTGGTGCAATTCATTGCGGATTGCGAGGTGCGGGACATCCGCTGCCTGCTGATCCTGCACGGCAAGGGGGAACGCAGCACGCCGCGTGCCCTGCTCAAAAGCTATGTCAGCGCCTGGTTGCCGCAACTGCCCGCCGTCATGGCCATCCACAGCGCCGAGCGCCGCCACGGCGGCAGCGGTGCGCTCTATGTGCTGCTGCGAAAAAGCGAGCGCCAGAAGGCGGAGAACCGCGAGCGACACCAGAAGCGGCTCGGCTAGTCAGCAACCGTCATCTGGTCAGGCCCCTTCAGCCAGAGTGGTAAAACGCGCGATGGCAGTGTTAGCATCGATCGGCCCCGATCATGCCAGGTACGGGGTGCATACCATCAGGGACGATAACAAGGACAATCCCATGTCATATCAAAAACTTGAACAACATCAGCAACAGCTGCACCGGCTCTCCCACCTCAGCGCCATCTGCGGCTGGGATCAGGCAGCCATGATGCCGGAGGGCGGCAACGAGGCACGCGCCGAGGCCATGGCCGAACTCGGCGTGCTGATCCATCAAAAGCGTACCGCCCCCGAGCTCGGCGACTGGATAGCCAAAGCCGAGAGCGAGCCGCTGGATGACGTTCAGCGCGCCAATCTCGCCGAGATAAAACGCCACTGGCAGGATGCGAGCCTGCTGCCCACGGATCTGGTCGAGGCTTTGTCCCTCGCGGGCAGCAAGTGCGAGCACGCCTGGCGCAGCCAGCGCAAAAACAACGATTGGGCAGGCTTCGCCCCCAATCTGAAGGAAGTGGTGGCCCTGTCGCGAGAAGTGGCGAGCCTTCGCGCCGAGGCGCTTGATGTGCGCCCCTACGACGCCATGCTGGCGCTGTACGAACCCGGCATGACGAGTGCGCGGCTGGATCAGATCTTCGGCGATCTCACCGGCTGGCTGCCCGGCCTGATCCAGCAAGTAAGCGAACAGCAAAAAAGCGAGTCCTTGCTGATCCCGCAAGGTCCCTTCCCCATCGCAAATCAGCAGGCGCTCGGTCAGGAGGTAATGGGGCTGCTCGGCTTTGATTTCGCCCACGGCCGGCTCGATGTGAGCAGCCACCCCTTCTGTGGCGGCGTGCCGACCGACGTGCGCATCACCACCCGCTACAACGAGCAGGAGTTTGTCTCCAGCCTGATGGGCATAGTGCATGAAACCGGCCACGCCCGTTACGAGCAGGGGCTGCCGCGCCAGCTGCTGGGTCAGCCGGTGGCCGAAGCACGATCCATGGGCATTCACGAAAGCCAGAGCCTGTTCTGCGAAATGCAGCTCGGCCACGATCCCGCCTTCCTGGCGCTGCTGGTGCCGCGCATCCGCGCCCACTTTGGCGAGCAGGCAGCGTTTGCGCCGGCGAACCTGGCGAAGCTCTACAACCGGGTCGAGCCCGGCTTTATCCGGGTCGATGCGGACGAGGTGACCTACCCGGCTCACGTGATCCTGCGCTACGAGCTGGAGCGTGACCTTATCGAAGGGCGCATCGAGGTGGCAGATCTGCCCGAGCTGTGGGATGCCAAGATGCAACAGTGGCTCGGCCTCTCCACCCAGGGCAACTACCAGAATGGCTGCATGCAGGACATTCACTGGACAGACGGCTCGTTTGGCTACTTTCCAAGCTACACGCTCGGCGCCATGTATGCGGCGCAGTTGCGTTTTGCGCTTGAGAAAGAGCTGGGGAACATGAGCAGCGTGATCGAGGCGGGCCGCCTGCCGGAGGTGCTCGCCTGGCTTGGTCGCCACATCTGGTCACAGGGCAGTCTGCACAGCACGGACGAACTCATTCGCCGTGCGACTGGCGAGGCGCTGAACCCGCGCTGGCTGCGCCAGCATCTGGAGCAGCGCTATCTGAAATAACGGATGCGGCGACAGCAAATGAAGAGGGCAACGGGGCAGCGAGACTGCCCCGTTTTTATGGGCAATCCATCACAGCGGGTCGGGGGTGGTGAGAAGCTCGCGCAATTGCAGGATATTGCCTTCCGGATCGAACGCATTGCGCAGCACCAAGCCAGGTCCCGGCCACTGCTGCGGCAACAGGCCGCCACCGAGGTCGGCCGCCTTCGCCTCTGCCCAGGCGAGGCTTGGCACGGTAAAGAACAATTTGATCGCCCCCTCTTCCCGCAGGATCGGTGGCACCTGAATATCGATATCACAGGCAATCGACTCGGGGATGGCGTGGATCAGCAACTGGATGTCGTGATTTTCCATCACCACAACGCCGGCTTCCTGACTGCAAATATCCATCTGCAGCAAGGTGCGGTAGAAATGGGTCAGCAGGCCGAGATCCCTGGCGTAGATCAGGGCGCCAGCGCGAGCGGGTCCGGGCATGGTGCAATCCTCCTTGGATGTTGTCACCCCAGATTCTCACACTTGCCCACCCGATTCGACCGCTTTCAACCTCGTCATCGGCTCTCTCCCGACGACAATTTTATTTCAATTCCTGTCCGTTTCTGGCTAGTCACTGCGCCCCCTCCCCCTTACTCTCAGCCATACACCCAATGCAGAGCTTGCATCCCATGACCCCACAGCCCGTCAGTGACAACCCTCAGGATGAGGGGATCCCGAGCCTCAGCCGCGAACAGTGCCATGCAGCCCGCCTCGCCCGCGATGCGCGCTTCGATGGCCGCTTCTTCACCGGTGTGCTCTCCACCAGCATCTACTGCCGCCCCGTCTGCCCTGCGCGGCCACCGCACGAGTACAACGTGCGCTACTTCCGAAGCGCAGCTGCCGCCGAGCAGCATGGTCTGCGCCCGTGTCTGCGCTGTCGCCCCGAGCTGGCCCCTTCCGCCAGCGGCGATCTGCCGCCCCAGCTAATCCGAGTGCTCACGCGGATCGAGCGTGGCGAGCTGGCAGACACATCGCTCGCAAAGCTCGCGCAGCAGGCCGGGATCACGGAGCGCACGCTGCGCCGCCAGTTCGAACAGCACCTTGGCGCCTCGCCAAAACAGGTGGAGCAGACGCGCCGCCTGCTGCTCGCGAAACGGCTGCTAACCGAAACTGCACTGCCCATCACGGATATCGCATTTGCAGCAGGCTTTGCGAGCATCCGCCGCTTCAACGATGCCTGGAGCCAGGCGTATGGCCTCGCGCCCCGGGCACTGCGACAACAGCAAGGGAGTGAAGCGACGGCGGAAGGTGGCGCTGCACTCACGCTGCAATTGCCGTATCGCCCGCCCTACGATGTGGCGGCCATGCTGGCGTTCTACCGGCTGCGAGCGATACCCGGGCTGGAGCGGGTCGATGGAAGTGTGTATGAACGGCGCCACAGGGTCGGCGATCAGTCTGGATGGATCCGCATCGAGCAGGGCAAGGGCCATAGCATCAGGCTCACAGTGCATGATCTGCCGCCCGCTGCACTGCCTGATCTCTTGTATCGCGTGCGCCGCATGTGGGATCTCGATGCCGACATGCAGCGCATCGGCGAGCGACTCGGCCAGGATCCGCTGCTGGCCCGCTTGCAGTCACGCTGGCCCGGAGTGCGACTGCCCGCAGGTTGGGATGAGTACGAGGTGATGCTGCGCGCCATCGTTGGCCAGCAGGTATCGGTCAAGGGCGCCATCACCATCATGGGTCGGCTGCTGGCGCGTACCGAGGCGCAATTCGGCGTGGCCCAGCTGCCCACACCGGCGCAGCTGTGTGCACTGGATCTCGACGGCATCGGCATGCCCGGCAGTCGCATCCGCACGCTGCAGGGGCTCGCAGCTGCGCTCGCGAGCGGTGCGCTTTCCCTGAGCACAGCCAGCGACGAGCAATTATTGGCCTTGCCGGGCATAGGCCCCTGGACGGTCGCCTACTGGCGGCTGCGCTGCGGGCAGGATCCGGACGCCTTCCCCGCCTCCGATCTGGTGCTGCAAAAGGCACTGGGGGGCGGCGACAAGCTGCCGGTGAAGGAGGTATTGGCGCAAAGCGCAGCATGGCAACCCTGGCGCGGCTATGCCGCGAGCTGGCTGTGGCACGCCATGAGCGAACAACCGGCACTGCTCATCAAGCAGCCATCGACCCTCACTGCGAGCCTGGTTTCACCCACAACGGGGAGCAATCCGCCCCAAAGCCATGACGAGGAGATAACCCATGATCCGCTATGACATGTTGCCAACAGACTGCGGCGATCTGCTGGTCGCCATCAACGCACGCGGCCTGGTGCACGTGGACTTTGTGGCTGGCCTGCGGGCACTGCCCGATATGAGCGGCTGGCAACAAGACAGTGAGGCGCTCGCCCCCTATCTTGCCGAATTTGCCGCCTATTTCGCCGGGCGTCTGCAGCGCTTTACCCTGCCACTCGCCGCCCACGGCACCGCCTTTCAGCAAGCGGTATGGCAGGCGCTGTGCGACATTCCCTATGGCGAGACCCGCAGTTACGGCGATATTGCCCGCGCCATCGGCACACCGGCGGCGGTACGGGCAGTGGGTGCGGCGAACGGTCGCAATCCGCTCTCGATCATAGTGCCGTGCCATCGCGTGATAGGCCAAAACGGCAGCCTGACCGGTTATGCGGGCGGACTGCCTATCAAGCAGCAGTTGCTGGCGCTGGAATGTGATCAGTCACGTTCAGCCAACCAGCCATGAAAACCGAGCGCCTGAAAATAGCGCCAGCCAGTGCCAAACCCGGCTGCCCCCAGCAGTTGTCGGGTTTGCTCCTCATTCAAGGGGAAAAAGTCCCGATCCAGACGCTGTACCATCTGCTCGCTGGCCGAGAACGGTAAACCGGCCAGATGGGCCTGCAGGCCCATAACCGCTCGCTCGATGTCATCTTGCGCCGCCATCAAGTCGGCCATCAGCAAGGGAGATCCCGCCCGGAGCTGACGGGCGATATCCCGCAGTAGCGCCGTTTTTTGCTCAAAGGGAAGGAAGTGCAGCACCAGCAGACAGAGCGCACCGTCACACCCCAGGCTCTGCGCCGGTAGCGGCCCTTCCCACCATGTGACCCGCTCGGCCATGTCAGCCAGCTCCGCCCGCTGGCGGGCCTGTGTCAGCATGTCCGCCGAAATATCCTGGGCAATAAACTGCCATTCGGGACAGGACTGGCCCAGCAGCAAGAGTTCACTGCCCGTGCCGACCCCCACCAGCAGCACACGGGCGCGAGGGCCAAGCCTCGTCATCAGCTGGGCAGCACTGAGCTGATGCAGCAGCGCATAACCGGGTACCAGTCGCGAGATGCGCTGATCATAATCTTGTGCCCCGTCACCTTTGAATCGTTCCACCATCTGCTCCTCCTTGCTCGTTGGAACCCTTGATACGGGCTCCTGTCGGGAGAAGGTAAAGCGCCATGATGACGCCAGAGTTCAGGCCTTGTACGCCGCCCACGAGACGCCCCGGAAACGGCGACCAGGAGTGCCGCTAGCTATCTTTCTTGTTTCTCAGGGCCGGATTGAATATTCGCTTGATGGAAGCCGGACTGTTCGCCAGCTTGGCCGTGGGGCGACGGGGACGCCTGACTAGTTCACCGCCGCAGTTGGGGCAAGTCAGTTGCAGATAGTGCTCGCTGCAATCGGCGCAGAAGGTGCACTCGAAGGAGCAGATATAGGCAAGCCCGGTGTCGGCGGGCAGGTCCTTGTCACAACATTCACAGTTGGGCCTGAGTTCGAGCATGGTGGTTGGCCTCAGTGGCAGCGGAAGAAGGTGAGCGGCTCAGTCGACGATAAAGAGCCTGGCACCCTGCTCGGTGAAGGATCTATGGGGCTCGGCGTTGTCGGCCACCTGATAGCTCATACCAGGTGTCAGGGTGAAAACCCGGCCATCCTGCAGCTCTGTGTGCAGCTCCCCCTCAAGGCAGAGCAGGACGTGGCCCTTGCTGCACCAGTGATCCGCCAGGTAGCCAGCAGAATATTCCACCATCCGAACCCGCAGCGCACCAAAGGTTTGGGTATGCCAACGGGCAACGCCGGTTTCCCCCTTGTGCTCGGTCGGCGCTATATCGGCCCAGCGGGTCGTGCAAAACGGCAGATCTTTGATTTCCATCACAACTCCATTTGTCGAAAAAACGGGGATCCCAAGGACGACTCGCTTGCCCCCACAGAAGGCATCGCCATGCCAGCCGTTGACCGCGGCATCTCGGGCAAGCGGGCCCTCTCTCGAGCGTCTTATACTGCCATCAAACCCACCCCTGTGGCATGCCCCGTCTGGTATCTTGATGGGCCATTAACGCTTGAGGCTCCCCATCACCTGCATTTCGCAGCGGTGGCAGTCAAAGCGCAGGCGGAAGCTGTCCTTGCCCATTTTGAGCTCCAGCGGCTCGGCCTTGAGACCGGGCACCTCTTTCGGGCAGAGGTTCTGGCTGTAGCGGATGCAGTGCTTGGTGATCATCAGCACCACTTCTCCCTCCTCCTTGTTCGCCTCATAGGCGGGGGCGATGCGCTCCACCCCGTGCTCGCGGAAGAACTGCTCGGCGGCACTGTTCAGCACATTGCCAAGGTAGGAGAGGCGGTGCTGGGGATAGCTGACATCCCGCAGGGCGATGCGCCGCTCGGGCCTCTGGTAGCTGGCAAGACGAGCCTCTTCCAGCGCGGCTATGCCGTCCCGACGAAGACCGTTGAGCATGGACGCGGCGATGAATAGCGGGTAAGTGAATGCCAACTCAATCTTGCGCGCCACAAACAAGGTATTGCCGAGCTTGCCAAGCTGGTCGCGCGCTTGTTGCAGCGCCCACTCCGGATTGTCGGCAAGCTGTTTGTCGCAGGGAAGCCGGACGGTGGCGCTGATGCCCTGCTCATCGGTGAGATCGAGCCGGATCCCTTCGTCGCACTCAGAGAGCTGCATATCGACCCGGATACGGCGATCCGCGCTCGCCTTCTCCAGCATCTTGCTGAACGCCTGATCGTGATTGCGGTAGATTTCTGTGCCCACTTTCAGACCAGGAATGGACTCGGAGAAGAGTAACTGCTTACGTCCTGCTCTCTCTTCCACCTTGTTGAGGCGCATACCCACCAGCTCCTTGTTCGGCTTGAAGAAGCCGAGACCGTCGCCGTTGTTGAGAGTGACCTGCTTGCCGTCTATCTCGATACCGTCACGAGTCACCTTGGTGACTCGCCCCAGCGGCTCGCCCACGTATTTCGGACTTTGGGTGGAATCGATCCCCTGTTGGCGACCATGGAGGAAATAGTCGGTAGCGCCACGGTTGAAGCTCTTTTTCGGATCCGGCTCGAAGCTGTAGCTGCAACGACCCGCCGAGGCGGCCACCAGATCGGAGCGGCTATCGAGAATGGCGTCGAGCTTCTTGCGATACCAGGCGGTGACGTTCTTGACATAATCGAGCCCCTTGAGGCGCCCCTCAATCTTGAAGGAGCGAATGCCTGCCGCGATCAGCGCCTCCAGATTGTCGGTCTGATCCATGTCCTTGAGCGACAACAGGTGACTGTCGGCCACCAGCACTTCCCCATCGGGCTTTTGCAGCGAACAGGGCAGCCGGCAGAGCTGGGCACACTCGCCACGATTGGCGCTGCGGCCGGTGCGGGCATGGCTGATATTGCACTGGCCGCTGTAAGAGACACAGAGCGCGCCGTGGATAAAGAACTCCAGCTGTACATTGGTCGCTGCGCTTATCTCGCGGATCTGCGCAAGGGACAGTTCGCGCGCCAACACCACCTGAGAGAAGCCCACATCCTGCAGAAACTTCACCTTCTGTGGCGTTCGGTTGTCGGTCTGGGTACTGGCATGGAGCGCTATGGGCGGCAGATCGAGTGCCAGCAGCCCCATGTCCTGCACGATAAGTGCATCGGCCCCCGCTTGGTAGATCTGGTGGGTCAGGCGCCGGGCCTGCTCCAGTTCGTGATCGTGCAGCAAGGTGTTGAAGGCGACAAAGACCTGGGCGCCGAAACGGTGGGCATGGCGCGCCAGCACTTCGATATCATCGAGGGAGTTGCCCGCCGCGCTGCGGGCACCAAAGGCAGGGCCGCCTATATAGACGGCATCGGCGCCATGGTTGATGGCTTCGATGCCGTAGGCGAGATTCTTGGCCGGAGCCAGCAGTTCTAGGCGCTTCGGTGTGTGGTGATGAGTCTGTGGATGCATGGTCTCTGAATCTATCGGCAGACAGAAAATGCCCGTCACTCTAGGCCAGTCACCCTGGATTTGCCTTGATCCCGCTTAAGATCACCGCGAAATACAGGATTGAACGTCTGGCGCTCGCAGTACCGCCTGTGGAGCCGGGAATTCGTTCAGCGGCCCTGCCCTCATGGCACGAGCCGCTGACAAGCGAACCTCAGAGCACCACTTTGAGCGCCAGCCCCAGCAGCACCAGACCGCTCACCTTGTCGATGACAAAGGACTTGGCCTTGAGCCAGGCCAGCACTGGACCGCGAGAGAGTACCAGCGCCACCAGCACGTACCAGACAGCATCTATGCCGCCTGCGGTGAGCATCATGACCCCCCCCTCGTTCCAGCCAGTGTCGGCCCGCACAAACTGGCTGAACAGGGCGATAAAGAAGATGGCGAGCTGGGGGTTGAGAAAGGCCACCATAAAGCCTTCGAACGCCCCCTGACGGCCACGCAGTTGATGAACCACCTCCTCGGTCCTGGCGCTGACGGGCTTGGCAAGCAACGCCTTGATGCCGAGCCAGGCGAGAAACGCGGCGCCGCCGTAGCGGATCAGATCAAACAGCAGCGGCGTCTGGGTGATCAGCACCGACAGCCCCAGCGCAGTAATGAGTGCATAGATCCCCACCCCAAAGCCGTGGCCGAGGGCGGTCGCCACCCCGTGCCCCTGCCCACCCTGCACAGTGTTGCGAATGATCAACGCCAGACTCGGCCCCGGGCTGATAGCCCCCATTACACAGATCGCGGCCAGTGCCAGCCAACTCGTCAATTCCATACCTTTTCCTTGTCTGCACGCTGAATGTAAATATCTGAGATCAGGGTAAGGGGCGGCTTGTTATGCCAGAAGTGAAAGTTGTGAATAGATTCCATAGCCAATGGCTATAGCCTGGTACAACTGACTGGGCTAGCGGGCACGAACCAGCAGCTTGCGGCTCTCGGCAATGGTGCGCTGCAGGTGCTCCCGCAAGAAGGGGTAAGCCAGCTCGCGAAACCACTTGTGGGCAGGATCCTGATGATGGCGCTGATGCCACAGCAGATGATACTGCTGGGATCGAGTCGCAAATGGCAGATCCTGAAAGGTGAGCCCGTGCTCGCGGGAGAGCTGCCAGGCAATATGGGCAGGCGTCGTCATCAGGCAATCGGTGCGCAGCAACACCTCCACCGCAGCCTGAAAGAAAGGTACACGGGCAAACCAGCGCCGAAGCAGCCCCTGCGGCGCCAGCACCTGCTCTACCGGGCTGTCCTTGTCGCCACCGCCACTCACCTGCAGATGGGGCCAGGCAAGATACTCATCCAGGCCTAGAGGATTGCCCGCCAACGGGTGGTGGCTGCCCATCAACACTACCAGCCGATCTTCTCCCTGATGCAGACCACGGATCTGCTCCGGCACCAGATCCGTGATAGTGGAGACCAGATCCAGCTCGGATTGCCACAACTGTGGCAGCTGGCGCTTGTCCCACAGACTGTATTCCAGCGCAGCCAGGGGCGCTTCCCTGGCCAGCGCCGCACAGATATCCGGCAGAATATGCTGGGCCACGTAATCGGACGAGGCGAGTCTGAATACCCGCTCGCAGCGGCCAGGGTCAAACCCGGGCGCCTCATAGAGCCGCTCCAGCGCACAGAGGGAGTCAGACAGCTGAGCCGCCAGCGTCTCGGCCCTGGGCGTCAGCAGCCAGCGTTGCCCTTCACGCACCAGCAGTTCATCACCAAACTCGTTGCGCAACTGGCCGAGCTGCTTGCTGATGGAAGGCTGGCTCAGGTGCAGCAGCTCCGCCGCCCGGCTGATGTTGCGGGTCTCCAGCAACACCTTGAGGGTAGGCAACAGGTTGAGATTGGCTTTGTGCAAGGGGTGACCCCATCCGTGGTGGAAAGCCCTATCTTAGGGCAGAGGCGTCTTTCGTTTTAAGCAAAATTTCCCGCTATTTTCGGCCACAGATGCCACCTGTCGAGCCGCCTTGCAGCCAGATGACCACTCAGGTAACCCTTCAGATAACGATGACCACAAGATGACAGTGGTTGTCTCGTGCGGCATAATTGCGCGATTTTCCGCCCGCGGGCGATCCACTTTGAGAAGCGGTAACAAGATGAAATACGCCAATATCACCGGTTGGGGCAAATGTCTGCCTCCCTCTGTGCTGACCAACGATGACCTCAGCACCATCATGGATACGTCGGATGAGTGGATCTATCCGCGTACCGGTATCAAGGCCCGCCGGATCTCCCATGTCAGCACCTCGGATCTCGCCACCCTGGCCGGTCGTCGCGCCCTCGCCTGTGCCGGTCTCGACGCCAGCGATCTCGATGGCATCATACTGGCCACAGCTACCCCGGATAATCTGCTGCCGAGCGCGGCCTCTGCGGTGCAGAAGAAGCTCGGCGCCGTCAACGCCGCCGTGTTCGATCTCAACGCCGCCTGTACCGGTTTCGTCTACTCCCTCTCCGTCGCCACCTCGCTGGTACAGACTGGCATGATGAAGAGGGTACTGGTGATCGGCGCCGAGCGCCTGACCTATCTGCTGGACTGGGCACGCCGGGACACTGCCGTGCTGTTTGGTGATGGCGCAGGTGCCGTAGTGATCGAAGCAAGCGAGCAGGAGTGCGGCCTTATCGCCAACAAGCTCGGTTGTGACAGTGAGGCGCGGGAAATACTGCACGTCCCGAACTTTGGTACCGATCGAGTGCGTTTTGCCGATGTCGATGGCCTCTTCACCTTCAACTTCGAAGGGCCAGAGATCTTCAAACGCGCCGTGCGCGGCATGGGAGAAGCCACCAGCTCAGTGCTGGCTCAAGCTGGCATAGACCCTGAACAGGTCGATCTCATAGTGCCGCACCAGGCCAACATCCGCATCATCGAGACTCTGGCCAAGCGCATGAACGCCCCCATGGAAAAGGTGATGGTCAACATCGAAAACTACGGCAATACCTCCGCCGCTACCGTGCCCATCGCCCTGTGTGAAGCGCTGGAGCAAGGCCGCGTCAAGCCGAACTCCTATCTGCTCACCGCCGCCTTCGGTGCCGGTCTGACCTGGGGCGCAGCCATCATCAAATGGGGCGATCGCGTTACTCCTGTCGGCCAATGCGATGCCGAACTGCCTCCGTGCGACAAGAGTGCGCTGGAGCTGATTGCCCACGCCGTCGAAGGCTGCCAGAAGGCCCACGCCAACCGGGCCTGATCTTCATCGGGAGCCTGATCATCAGGCTCCTCTCTTCTCCCTTCACCGCCTTCCCACTCGTTAGTTCATCACCACGCTACCGCATCCATATTCCAGTTTTCTCAGTACTCCCCCCCGAATAAGACCAATTCGCAACCAAGTACTTTTTTTGCGCTAACCTTACTGAGCCATTTGTAACTATGGGTTCAGGCGCAGCTCATCCTTCTTGTCACCAGCGGGAGAGCAGCGGGTTCCCATCTCAACTCACATGCAGGGATTAGTTCACGTATGACAGATCACAAAACGGCAGAGACCACTGCATTCTGGGACCCGGTGAGCTGGGCATCTTGCCTGGGCATAGGCCTGCTCAGTACCCTCTTGCTGGTGCTGGCTGGCAGCCCCCTGCCTTATCTGCTTGCCAACGGCGTGCTGGCGCTGGGCGCCGCCTTGTGGAACTCACACCACTATCACAGCAAGCAGGAGTCAAGACCCCACGAAGAGGAGCAGGCTCATACCTGGTCAGCAGCTCAGCTCAACCATTCCATCATCGGGCTCGAGCAGGTGTGTGAAAAGGCCGTCCCCATCTGGTCACAACAGATTGAAAACTCTCGGCTGCAAACCGAAGAGGCCATGATCGATTTGACCCAGCGCTTTGCGGGGCTCACCACCAAGCTGGAAGAGGCAGTAGCCGCCTCACACGATGCTGCCGGGGATCTGGGGGGGGCAAAGTCGGCAGGCATGGCCGCCGTACTCGCCGAGAGTCAGGCCCAGCTCAATCAGGTGCTCACCATCATGCATTCGGCGCAGGCCAATCGCGACGCCATGCTGGCAGAGATCAAGACCCTTACCGCCTACACCATAGAACTCAATACCATGGCGCTCGACGTGGCCAAGATAGCCTCCCAGACCAACTTGCTGGCGCTCAATGCCGCCATCGAAGCCGCGCGAGCCGGTGAGGCTGGTCGTGGTTTTGCCGTGGTGGCCGACGAAGTTCGCACCCTCTCACGCCTCTCCAGCGAGACGGCCCAAAAGATGACGGACAAGGTCGACACCATCAACACAGGTATCGGACGCGCCTTCCAGATAGCAGAAAGCGCCGCAGCACGAGACCAAGCCGCGGTCAGCGACTCTGAGTGCGCCATCGAGCAAGTACTGGAGCGCTTTCGTATGGCTACCACCAGCCTGTCGGAATCAGCCGTCTTGCTGCAGAGCGAGAGCGCAGGGATCCACAGGGAGATCTCCGATGTCATAGTGTCGTTACAGTTCCAGGATAGGGTCAGTCAAATACTCAACCACGTACGCCAGAACATGGACAGTCTCTATGACCACCTGGTTTCTTCCCGCAACAGGCCCCATCAATCCGGCCCCCTCCAGATCGATGCAGACAGCTGGCTGGCTGAGATGGAGCTCTCCTATGCCACCGATGAACAACGCAATATTCACCACGGCCGCCGCCAAGCCACTGTGGTCAACGCATCCAGCAATGCAGACGTCACTTTTTTCTAGGAGACAACTATGCCCAAAACAGTCCTGATCGTGGATGACTCGGCAACTATTCGCCAAGTGGTCGGCATGACACTCAAGGGAGCCGGATACGAGGTGATGGAAGCCTGCGATGGCAAGGATGCCCTCAGAAAACTCGACGGCAAGAAGATCAATCTCATCATCAGTGACGTCAACATGCCGAACATGGACGGCATCAGCTTCGTCAAGGAGGCCAAGAAACTGGCCAGCTACAAGTTCACCCCCGTCATCATGCTGACCACTGAATCCCAGGACAGCAAGAAGCAGGAGGGGCAAGCAGCCGGGGCCAAAGCCTGGGTGGTCAAGCCGTTCCAGCCAGACCAGATGCTGGCGGCTGTCGCCAAGCTCATCATGCCCTGAGCCTGGAGGCGACCATGCCGCTGCACATAGAGACGGGTGAGCACAAAACCCTGGTCAAAGTATCGGGGGAGATGACCATCTATACCGCCGCCGAACTCAAACAGGCGCTCACACCCCTGCTCTACCGCCAGCAGGCGCTGGAGCTGGATCTTTCTGGGGTATCCGAGATGGATAGCGCCGGACTGCAACTGCTGCTGGCCGCCAAGAAAACGATGCAGCAAGGGGGTTATCCGCTGCATCTGGTCATGCACAGCCATGCGGTGCTTGATGCGCTGGAGCTGTGCCAGCTGGCTGCTTTCTTTGGCGATCCCACCCTTATTCCCCGCGCAGATCACGCCTAGGCAGTCCCAGTGACAAGGAGGCATTCGTGAGCATCAATCTTGATCAGGCCCTGCAAACCTATATAGCCGAGGCACGCGAACTGCTGGAAGAGATGGAGTCTTCCCTGCTGGCCCTGGAAAACGACCCGGAGAACAGCGAGCTGATCGGTGCCATCTTTCGGGCGGCACATACCATCAAGGGCTCCGCTGGCCTGTTCGGCTTGCAGCCCATCGTCAGCTTTACCCACATAGTCGAGGATCTGCTCGATCAGGTGCGCAATCAGCAACTAGGGATCACGACTGCGCTCATCAAGGATCTGCTGGAGAGCCGGGATCATATCGAGCGACTGGTCTATCTGGTTGCAGAGCTAGGGTCGGCGCCAGGGGACGATGAACTGGCGCAAGACGCTCAGCTGAGGCTTAATTTGGCTCGGCATCAAACTGCCAGCCAGAGCCAGCTGCCGGAGCGCACTGCGTCAACCCCCCCGGACCCGGTCAGCAAGGAGGAGGGGCACACCAGCGCCACTTCCCTGTGGCACATCTCCCTGCGCTTTGGCCCGGATGTGCTGCGTAACGGCATGGATCCCACCTCATTTTTGCGTTATCTCGGCACCATGGGCACCCTCTGCGCCATCGAAACCCTCCACGATGCCCTGCCCGACTGGGAACATTTTGATCCGGAAACCTGCTACCTCGGCTATGAACTCGATGTCGATACCCAGGCCGACAAGAGCACCCTGAGCGATGTGTTTGAATTCGTACGTGACGACTGCCGCATCACCATACTGCCCCCGCATAGCAAGATTGCTGAATACATAGACCTCATCAATGAATTGCCGGAAGACAACGACATGCTGGGGCAACTGCTGGTCAAGACAGGAGCGTTGACGGCAAGCGAACTGGCTCTGGGCCTGCAAACTCAGCATGACGACCAGCGAACAGAGAGTTGCAAGCTGGGAGAAATACTGGTCGCTCAGGGCGCAGTCGACGGAGTCGTGGTGGACGCGGCGCTCAAGAAACAGAACCAGAACAAGGAGAACAAAAACAAGGAGGGACGCTACGTTCGGGTGCACGCCGACAAACTGGATGAGCTGATCAATCTGGTCGGCGAGCTGGTGGTCGCCAGCTCGGGGGCCAGCCTGCTGGCACAGCGCTCGCGGGACAGCCAGCTGCAGGAGGCCAACTCCACCATCGCCATGCTGGTTGAAGAGATCCGGGACGGGGCCTTGCACCTGCGCATGGTGCCCATCGGCGACACCTTCAACCGCTTCCAGCGGGTCGTGCGGGATGTCAGTCACGAGCTGAACAAGGACATTGCGCTGGTCATCACGGGCGGAGATACCGAGCTCGACAAGTCTGTGGTGGAGAAGATTGGCGATCCCCTGATGCATCTGGTTCGCAACTCCATGGATCACGGCATAGAGTCGGCCGAGCAGCGCCTCGCGGCAGGCAAACCGGCAAGAGGCACCTTGACCCTCAACGCCTATCACGACTCCGGCAGCATCGTCATCGAGATCTTGGACGACGGTGCTGGACTCAACAAGGCAAGGATCCTGCAAAAGGCGCAGGAGCGGGGGCTGGTGGCCGCCGGCGCAACATTGACGGATCAGGAAATCTATCAGCTCATCTTCGAGGCAGGCTTCTCTACCGCCGAGGCCGTTACCAACCTCTCGGGCCGGGGCGTCGGTATGGACGTAGTCAAGCGCAACATAACGGCCCTGCGCGGCAGCGTCGAGCTGGACAGCAAGCCGGGACAAGGCACCCGGGTTCAAATCAGACTGCCACTGACTTTGGCCATCATCGACGGCTTCCTGGTTCGAGTCAGCACCACCCATTACGTCATCCCGCTCGACATGGTGATCGAATGCGTGGAGCTGACCCAGAGTGCACTGGCTGACACCCAGGGACGCAACTATATCAATCTGCGTGGCGAGGTGCTGCCATTTGTCCGGCTTCAGCACTACTTCGACGTCGAGGGGGCAAGAGGACGCAGGGAAAACATCGTCGTCGTCAGTCACGGCGGCAAGAAGTCCGGGCTGGTGGTCGACGAGCTGCTGGGGGAGTTCCAGACCGTCATCAAGCCGCTCGGCAAGCTGTTTCAACGCCTGCAGGGGATCAGTGGCTCCACCATTTTGGGGGGGGGCGAGGTCGCCCTGATCCTGGACATCCCCTCCCTCATTCAACATGCCATCGATCAGGAGCTGGGTCAGCTGAGCCAGTACGCCATTCCTCGCATGCAAACCCAACCAAGAGCCAATTAACGCCAGGAGCCAGTCATGTTCAAAAACTCCACCATTAAAATGCGCCTCACCATCTTGCTCTGCCTGTTATGCGTGCTGCTGCTGGCGGTGGGCGGGCTGGGACTTTACAACATGCAGAGCAGCAATCAGGGCCTGCAGAGGGTGTATAACGACCGGGTGGTGCCGCTCAAGCAGTTGAAAACCATCTCCGACAATTACGCCGTCGCCATCATAGACAACGTCAACAAGGCCAATGCGGGTCTCACCAGTGCCGAAGAGGCGCTGCAACATATCCAGCAGGCCCAGCAGCAGATCAAGCAGGAGTGGCAGCACTATCAGTCCACCGAATTAACGGGTGCAGAACAGAAACTGTCAGCAGAGGCGGGCAACCTGTTCAGCGCGGCGGATCGCGATATCGCCCAGCTGGAGCAATTTCTTTCGACCCAACGCGGTGTCATCACAGGTACGCTCAATGACTTTGACGGCAAACTTTATGGCTCCATCGACCCCATCGGCAACAAGATAACCGAGCTGGTCAACCTGCAACTGGATGTCGCCAAATCCGAATATGAGCAGGCCCAATCCTGGTATGACACCATGCTGCTCACCATGATGGGGGTGATAACAGCAGGCATAGTGGCAGCGGCCTGGTTTGGCATCGTCCTCATCCGCAGCATCATTGCCCCCATCAATCAGGCGCTGCAGGTAGCCAACCACCTGGCAGAAGGCAATCTGGATGTCACCATCACCATTGGTGCCCATGATGAAGCAGGCCAACTGCTGATGGCCATGCAGAACATGGTCAACAAGCTGACCTCTCTCATCAATGACATTGAAACCCTGGTCACAGCGGCCGTCGAGAAGGGGGATTTCAGCTACAAGATAGCGCTGGACAACCGGCAGGGGTACATCAAGCGCCTGTCCGAATTGCTGAACCAGTTGTCCAATGTTACTGACACCAGCCTCAAGGATGTGATGCGCATCGCCACCGCCCTGTCTCAGGGAGACCTGACCCAGAAAATTGAGCAACCCTACCCGGGCATTTTTGGTCAGACCAAGGATGGCCTCAACAGCACCATAGACGCCTTGACCGCCATTATTGAAGAGGTGCGCAACGCCGCCGACAACCTCACCAACGCCTCCAATCAGGTCAGTACCACGGCCCAATCCCTGAGCCAGGCCACCAGCGAACAGGCCGCAAGCGTCGAGGAAACCAGCGCCTCCATCGAACAGATGAGTGCCAGCATCAACCAGAATACCGACAACGCCAAGGTCACTGACAACATGGCGAGCGGCGCCGTGCTTGAAGCCACCGAAGGGGGTCGCTCGGTACAACAAACCGTGGCGGCAATGCAACAGATCGCCCGCAAGGTGAGCATCATCGATGACATCGCCTACCAGACCAATCTGCTGGCACTCAATGCCGCCATTGAGGCGGCACGGGCCGGTGAACACGGCAAGGGATTTGCCGTGGTGGCCGCCGAGGTGCGCAAACTGGCCGAACGCAGCCAGATAGCGGCGCAGGAGATAAGCGAGCTCTCTTCCAGCAGCGTCGATACCGCGGAAAAGGCGGGCAGCCTGCTCGACAAGATAGTGCCTTCCATCCGCAAGACATCCGATCTGGTGCAGGAGATCAATGCGGCATCCGGCGAACAGGCCAGCGCCGCCAACCAGATCAGCATGGCCATGAGTCAACTTAATCAGGTGACCCAGCAGAACGCGGCCAGCAGCGAAGAACTCGCCGCCACCGCCGAGGAGATGAGCTCCCAGGCCAACGAGCTGCAGCAAACCATGGATTTCTTCTCGCTGGCAAACCTGGCCAAGCCCTCAAAGCCGAGTGACAACTCGCATAGAGGCTCGGCCCCCAGAGGCAAGTTTGTCATGCCTGCCCAACACCCGCTGCACGGCAACACGGCGCCGCAACCCCTGGTTGACGAAGCCGACTTTGTCCGCTTTTAACCGGAGAGACCCATGAGCATGTCAACCGAAGTGGCCGCGCCCCCCAGCATACTGGCCCATGACAATCAGGGCGACGCCCAATACCTGACATTCCTGATCAATGGCGAGATGTTTGCCATCAATATTCTCGGGGTCAAAGAGATCATCGAGTACGGCAACATCACCCCTATCCCCATGATGCCAAGCTTCATCCGGGGCGTGATCAACCTCAGGGGAGCTGTGGTATCAGTGGTAGATCTCAACGCCCGCTTTGGCAACGCCCCCTCCAGCATCACTCGCCGCAGCTGCATCGTCATCATCGAAGGAATACACCCGGACGACTCGGAGCATGGCAATCAAGACATAGGCGTCGTAGTGGATTCGGTATCTGAGGTGCTGACCATTCCCTGCGACGAGATAGAGCCGCCCCCCAGCTTCGGGGCTCACATCCGGGCCGACTTCATCAGCGGCATGGGCAAGGTGAATGGCAAGTTCGTCATTCTCATCAATACCGAGAAGGTGCTCTCCATCGACGAAATGGCACAACTCAGCGAACTGACCCAGCAGCAGGAACGGCAGCTGGAGCACAGAGTGCAAACCCCTTAAGCAGGGTATTAAAAACAGCAAGGGTGACGCTCACACCACACAGCAATGGCATGTCGCACAAGGATAAGGCTCATGACTCAATCATTCTTTGGCAATCTCTTCGGCAACGGCAGCGCGCATGCCTTGCTGCAAACAGAACTGACTCAGCTGATAGGCGCCACACGCACCCTGCAGCAAGGGATAGCGCAGGGTGACCTGCCAACCCAGCTTGAACCGGGCACACTCAGCAGCCCACTGCGGGAGCTATGTCAGGAGTTCAATGCCGTGATCACGCTGCTGGGGCAGCGGCTCAGCAGCAGCCTCACTACAATCAGTGACAATCAGGCGCTCTATGACGAGAACCTGCGAGTACGCAAGGCGCTGGATGGCGCCTCGACCAATGTGATGATCGCCGATAACAACCTCGACATCGTCTACATGAATGAAGCCGTGCTCGCCATGCTGGGGCAAGCGGAATCCGACATCCGCAAGGATCTGCCCAACTTCGACACCAGACAACTGATGGGCAAGAACATAGATACCTTTCACAAGGATCCGTCCCATCAGCGCAGCATGCTGGCCAAGCTGGACAAGACCTACCGGGCGCAGATCTCGGTCGGTGGCCGCATCTTCTCCCTCATTGCCAACCCTGTCTTCAACGACAGCGGAGAGCGACTCGGTTCAGTGGTGGAGTGGGCCGACCGGACCAAGGAAATCGCCATCGAAAACGAGGTGAAAGCGGCAAACACAGCGGCCAAGCTCGCCGCCGCCGAAAGCCTGCGGGTCAAGAAGGCGCTCGATGGTGCCACTACCAACGTGATGATTGCCGACACAGACCTCAACATCATCTACATGAACGAGTCTGTCAGGACAATGCTGAGCGAGGCCGAATCCGACATTAAAAAAGAGCTCTACAGCTTCAACTCCGCCACCCTGATGGGCGCCAACATCGACAGCTTCCACAAAAATCCCGGCCATCAACGCAGCATGCTGGCCAAGCTGAACAACACCTACCAAACCCAGATACTGCTCGGCGGACGCACCTTCTCCCTCATCGCCAACCCTGTGTTCGGCGACGATGGCGAGCGGTTGGGATCCGTGGTCGAGTGGTCGGATCGCACCAAAGAGGTCGCTATCGAGCGGGAAATGTCGGAGATAGTGCAGGCAGTGATCAAGGGCGAGCTGCACCGCCGCATGGATCTGACCGGCAAGAGCGGCTTCTTCCAGACACTGGGGGAAGGCATCAATCATATTGCCGAGGTAATAGACACCAGCCTCAACGACGTCATCCGGGTGGTGCAATGCCTGGCCAAGGGCGATCTGACCCAGACGATCGAGGCTGACTATCCTGGTGTGTTCGGCACCACCAAGGACTCCCTCAATCAGACCATAGTCTCGCTGACCAACATAGTCACAGAGGTAAGAGGGGCTTCTGACAACCTCTCCAGCGCCTCTGAGCAAGTCAGCGCCACCGCCCAATCCATCAGCCAGTCGAGCAGCGAGCAGGCATCCAGCATGGAGCAGACCAGCGCCTCCATAGAGCAGATGAGTGCCAGTATCAACCAGAACACAGACAACGCCCAGATCACGGATGGCATGGCCAGCAAGGCTGCCAAGGAGGCGATGGAAGGGGGTGAAGCAGTCAAGCTCACGGTCGATGCCATGAAGCAGATCGCCAAGCGGATCGGCATCATAGATGACATCGCGTACCAGACCAATCTGCTGGCCCTCAACGCCGCCATAGAGGCGGCGCGGGCGGGAGATCATGGCAAAGGCTTTGCGGTGGTTGCCGCCGAGGTACGCAAGCTGGCGGAGCGCAGTCAGGTGGCCGCCCAGGAGATAGGCGAGCTGGCTTCCAGCAGCGTCGACATGGCGGAAAAGGCAGGTCGCCTGCTCGACCAGATGGTGCCCTCCATCAACAAGACTTCGGATCTGGTGCAGGAGATCAGCGCCGCCTCCGCTGAACAATCCACTGGCGTCAGCCAGATCAACATCGCCATGAATCAGCTAAGCCAGGTAACTCAGCAAAATGCCTCCTGCAGCGAGGAGCTGGCCGCCACCGCAGAGGAGATGAGCAGCCAGGCCGAGCAACTGCAACTGGCCATGGAGTTCTTCACCCTGGAGCAACACAAAAGCGGCGCGAGTCAGAAAGCCGCGCCCCCCCGTGCTGCTACGCGAGGACGATTCGTGACTGACGGCAATGGGCAGGATGGATTCGGTACCTCCCCTCGCCCCCGCAACGATGGGGATTTTGTCCGGTTTTAATCGAGGGGCCGGGTGAGCATGGCTCCCCCGCCCCAACCCTATCGCCACAGGGAGTCCGACCGTGTATCAGACCCAGTTGCATGATGATGAATTTGCGCAGTTTCAACGCTGGATCCACCAGACGGCGGGTATTGATCTGTCACCGGCCAAGAAAGCCCTGGTCGCCAGCCGGCTGTCAAAACGGCTCTGCCACTATGAGCTGGAGAGCTATGGTGACTATTTCAGCCTGATCATGAACCAGAGGGGGGCAGAGCTGCAGGTCGCGCTGGATCTGCTCACCACCAACGAGACCTACTTTTTCCGGGAGCCAAAGCACTTCGAGTTTCTCAGCGAGAAGGTACTGGCACGACTGCCAAAAGAGAGAGGGGTGAGGGTCTGGAGCGCGGCCAGCTCATCGGGCGAAGAGCCTTACAGCCTGGCCATGACTCTGGCCGAGACATTGAGCCAGGGCAATTGGGAAGTCATCGCCTCGGATATTTCGACCAGGGTGCTGGAACAGGCGAGAACGGGGCAATATCCCATGGAACGAGCCCACAATATTCCGCTCTCCTTCCTGATGAAGTACTGCCTGAAGGGCGTGGGGTTTCAGGAGGGAACCTTCATCATCGATCGCAAGCTCAGGGACAAGGTACAGTTTCGCCATATCAATCTGAATCAGGAACTGCCCGACATCGGCATGTTCGACATCATTCTGATCCGCAATGTGATGATCTATTTCAACCGGGACACCAAGGGACAAGTGCTGCAGCGTCTGGTGCCGCGCTTGAAGAAGGGGGGCTACCTCATCGTCAGCCATGCGGAAAGCCTGAACGGCCTGCCCCACGGCTTGCAACTGGTGTCGCCGTCCATCTATCTGAAACCATAAGGGTTTCAGAATGAAAGAGATCATGCTGCAACCAGGAGAGTTCTTTTTTGGCCAGGATGACACCATCATTCGCACCCACTTGGGTTCCTGTGTCGCCATTACCATGTGGCATCCGGAGCAGAAACGGGGTGGCATGTGTCACTACATGCTGCCAAGCCGGGCTCGCAGCGATGACCCACTGGATGGCCGCTATGCCGATGAAGCAATCCAGTTATTTATCAATGAAATAAGCAAGTACCCCGCCCCCATTCACGACTATGAGGTCAAACTGTTCGGTGGCGGCAACATGTTTATAGAACAGCAGACACTCACCACCATGAATGTGGCCATCAAGAACATCAAGGCAGCCTGGCAACTGACGCAGCACCTGGGCCTGACCATCAAGGCCCATCATCTCGGACATGCAGGACACAGAAGCCTGATCTTTGAACTGGCCAGCGGCAATGTCTGGGTTCGTCATCATCGGCTGCCACATCGTTAAGGGAACGGGAATGAAACAGATCAAGGTCATGCTGGTGGACGACTCCGCCGTGGTCAGGCAGGTGTTACAGGCCATTCTCGAACAGGAGCCGGACATCAAGGTGATAGCCACCGCCTCGGATCCGCTGTTTGCACTGGAAAAACTGAAAAAGGAGTGGCCCGACGTGATAGTGCTGGATGTGGAGATGCCACGCATGGATGGCATCACCTTCCTCACCAAGATCATGGCCGAACACCCTACCCCGGTAGTCATCTGCTCGTCCCTGACAGAGAAAGGTGCGGAAACCACGCTGCAGGCCATGGCCGCAGGAGCGGTGGACATCATCACCAAGCCTACTGTCGGCCTCAAAAGCTTCTTGCAGGAGTCGGCACAAGCCTTGGCCATGGCGGTGCGCGCCGCCGCCCAGGCCAATGTCAAACGGCTGGGCAAAGCGCCCCCGTTAATCGTGGCGGCCAAACTCAGCGCCGATGCCATCATGCCGCCGGCAAGCCAGCATGCCATGGCCCAGACCACGGAGCGGATCGTGGCGATCGGTACCTCCACCGGCGGTACCCAGGCACTGGAAGCCGTGCTGACGAACCTGCCGCGGGTCTGTCCCGGTATCGTCATAGTGCAGCACATGCCGGAGAAGTTCACCGCCTCCTTTGCCGAGCGGCTCAACAGCCTTTGCCAGATCGAGGTGAGAGAGGCCAAAAGCAATGACAGGGTCATTCCGGGTCTGGCACTCATAGCCCCCGGCGGCAAGCACATGCTGCTCAAACGCAGCGGCGCCTATTATCACGTCGATGTCATGGATGGCCCCCTCATCAACCGCCATCGCCCCTCGGTGGACGTGCTGTTTCGCTCGGTCGCCAAGTTTGCCGGCGGCAATGCCACCGGCATCATAATGACGGGCATGGGGGATGACGGCGCTCGCGGGTTACGGGAGATGCTAGAGGCGGGGGCCAACACCTTCGCTCAGGATGAGGCGTCCTGCGTGGTGTTTGGCATGCCCAAGGAAGCCATCAAGCTCGGAGCTGCCCGCCACATACTGCCGCTGCAGGATATTCACCACGCCATAGTGGGTCGATAAACGCGCGTTCAGCCACTGGCGAAGTGTGCCCGGCCTGCCGGGCACAGCTGTTTCAGGCGGGCATGTCGTCGAGCAGGGCAAACAGCCGGTCGATCTCGGCCGACGTGTTGTAGTGCATGCAACCTATCCGCAAGACCCCCTCGCTCACCCCCAACTGTTCCACCAGCGCCAGCGCATAGAAGTGGCCGGCCCAGCTACAGACCTGATGCTGACCGAGAAATTCCGCCATCTCGACCGGGGTATGGCGGCTCGAGGTGAGGGCGAAGGTGGGGGTGCGCCCCTTGCTGTCGTTGATGCCATGCAGGGTAAATCTGGGACGCTCGGCCAGCTTGGCCAGCAGATGGGCGCTGAGCTGTTGCTCATGGGCATGGCTGCGGGAAAATGCCAGATCGAGACGGGCCTCCAGATCATGTTCGGCCGCATCCAGCCCGGAGAGGGAGGCCAGATACCCTATGGTGGCCTCGACTCCGGCCAGCGCTTCCCAGCTCTGGGTGCCGGTTTCCCACTTGCCGGGCGCCACATTCTTCGCAGGCTCCACCTTGTAAGGGGTGAAATGCTCCAGATGGCGGTGCTTGCCATACAGGATACCAAGGTGCGGACCGAAGAACTTGTAGGCGGAGCAGCCGAGAAAGTCACAATCCCAGGCCTGCACGTCGATGCGCTCGTGAGGGGCAAAATGAACAGCGTCCACATAGAGCAGCGCCCCGACCCCGTGCACGGCATCGGCGATGCGAGGGATATCGACCAGAGTGCCAGTCGTATTGGAAGCCGCCGTCACCGCGACCAGCCGGGTCTTGGGGCCCAGCAGGCTGAACAGATGCCCGTAATCGAGCCCGCCGTTCGCCACATCCACCCTCACCTGATGCACCACAACGCCACGATCAGCCGCCGCCTGCTGCCAGCTCGACACATTGGAGTAGTGATCCAGCCCACTGACGATGATCTCGTCCCCCGCCAGCCACTCCCGTGACAGAGCACGGCTGACCGCAAACGTCAGGGTGGTGAAGTTGGCGCCAAAGACGATCTCCTCGGCTCTGTCCGCCCCAAGCAGGGTCGCCACTGCCTCTCTGGCTCGCTGTGCCTGCTGCTCCGTGGCTCGGGCCGAGAAAAAAGGCCCCCCCAGATTGGCGTTGAAGCGGCCGAGATAGTCAGTCATGGCGGTGAGCACAGAGTGAGGCACCTGGGCGCCGCCCGGGCCGTCGAAGAAGATGGGGGTCTTGCCATCAACCAGTTGATTGAGGGCGGGAAACTGGCCGCGCAACACGGCAATATCGAGAGGCTGCATAGAAGAGTCCACAGTCCATGTTAACAGTTGAATAACATGGTGAGAGTAAAATGGCGCAGCAGCAATGTCCATCTGTGAACCGGTCAGCCATCACAGTTACATGATGAGGCCATATTTTCAGTATAAAATGCTGGGAAGCCACGCATGGCCCGCCCTCTCCATCAGTGCCTGCCGGCACGGGTCTCTCGCCGTGTTCATGCCGGGAATCGACATAGAAGTCGTTGATAAGGATGAAAAATGAGCGAAAGATATCAAAAAATGACCGACTCGCACTTTTTTGTCGCCAGATATCACCAGAAGGGGTTCACAAAGCTGCCGGATCTGATAGTATGCGCCTCGCACTTGGGGAGGGGTTCCCGAGCGGCCAAAGGGATCAGACTGTAAATCTGACGGCTCTGCCTTCGAAGGTTCGAATCCTTCTCCCTCCACCATTCAAGTGCAAATGTAGTGACAATCAGGAAATACCCCGTGGAGGGGTTCCCGAGCGGCCAAAGGGATCAGACTGTAAATCTGACGGCTCTGCCTTCGAAGGTTCGAATCCTTCTCCCTCCACCATTTTCCCGATTGAAATGGCTGAATAACCTATGCTTTACCCCTGTGGAGGGGTTCCCGAGCGGCCAAAGGGATCAGACTGTAAATCTGACGGCTCTGCCTTCGAAGGTTCGAATCCTTCTCCCTCCACCATCATTTAGAAGACCCGGCCTGGTGCCGGGTTTTTGCTTTTTAAAATTGCATCCATTTGACACTGTCAGATCTGACAATTGCATCATCCGCTACTTTTAGAAACAGTAGCCTTCATACCTTTCAGGGACATAGCGCGCCATGTTTGAGATTTGGGATGAAACAGGACAAGCAAGCGGCTTGACACTGCCACAGCTGCAACAGCGGCTGGTCAGCTATCAGGGCGACGTCATGGTGCGCTACACCAACCGCATCGGCCTGCCGACCACGCTGTTCCTGACCATAGCCAAGGGTCAGGCCTACCAGCGCTTCAAGACGGACACCCCCCTGCTCGACTGGTCGTGGCTGGCACAAGCCGTGCACCCGGATGTCATCCATGAGCCCAGGTTCTCCTATCTCAGCTCAGTCTCTTCCTGATCCCTCTTCCCGGGGACTGGCAAGCAGCAGAGTCAACTCATCGACTATCTGCTGCAACACAGCTCTGAACCCGGCCAATTCGGCCCCACACTGCCCGGCCCCCTCCTTGCGGATCTTCTCCTCCAGATGCCAGGCCTGCTGCGCCAAGTCCTCTACCATCATCATGGAGATGGTACCGGCCTGACGGTGCACCCAGTTTGCCAGCCCCTTGTCGTCGTCATGTACCAAAGCAAGGGATTGTTCCAGCTCCTGACGAAACAGCGCCATCATCTGCTCAAAAGGCTTTCCAACTCCGAAAAACGTCTGCAGTGATGTCACATCAAGCAGTTTGGGGGCGGACAATATGCGCCACTTCATCAACATCTGGCGAAGCCCGTCCAACAGCACGGGTTTGCCCAGCACATCATTCATGCCTGCCGCCAGGCAGCGCTGCGCCTGCTCCGGCATCACATTGGCCGTCATGGCGATGATGGGGAGCCGCGCCAGTCCCTCAACAGTGCGCACCTGGCGGGTAAAGTCGTAGCCATCCATCACCGGCATCTGGCAATCACACAGGATCAGGTCGTAACTGTGCTGTGCCAGCATGGCAACCGTGGCGGTGGCCGAGGTGGCCGTACCCTTTTATCAGCCGATCATAGGTCGCGACCGTCAGGTCAAGGGTTATGAAGTTCTGGCCCGACGCTGGGATCCACAACGTCAGAGCTATCAGGGCATCGACTTTCTCTCCCTCAGCCAGGATGAGTCCCTGCATGTGGATATCGTCATGCTCAGGGCCATCATGCGCGATCTGCCTACCCTGGCGAAAGGCGGATCCTATGCCCTCTCCATCAACCTCAACCCCATGCTGTGCAGCCCGACCTATCAGAATCTCTTGCTGCTGGTGCTGCTCCAGGCGAGCAAGGCAGGGATCGAGATCTGGTTCGAGGTGCTGGAACACGCGCCACTGCACAGCCAGCACAGAGCCTTGATCGAAGTACTGCGGGGTCATGGCGCCCATATCGCCTGCGATGATTTCGGCACGCTGGAATGCAACTTCCAGCGGGTGATGGCGCTGCCCTACGAGATCATCAAGCTGGATCGCTCCCTGCTGCTGCAGGCGGCGCGCACACCCCATGCCCTCAAGATGTTGACCGGTCTGGTGGAATACCTGCAACGACTCGGCATGAAGGTGGTGTGTGAAGGGGTGGAAACCCTGACCCATATCGAGGTCGCCAACCGGCTGGGCTGCGATTATCAGCAGGGCTACGCCTACGCCATGCCCTCCCCCCTCTCCCGCTGGGCCTGATCGGACCCACAGATTCATTGCGACTCGCACTGGCATCAGCTACCTGCCAAATTGCATGATGGCGTGGGGGCGAGTACAATCTCGCACCCCGTATATCAGGTGCATCCCCTGTGATACTGCATAATGGTGTACGCCATCGGGTAGTTGTGACGCGAGCGCCGTCTCGCACCACGGCTCAACCAATCCGGCGCCATCAGGTGGCGTCGTCCTGATTTGCAATCAGATACTAAGAGTCCAACATGTTCAGACCAGAATTGCTCTCCCCCGCCGGGACCCTCAAGAATATGCGTTACGCCTATGCCTATGGCGCCGACGCCGTCTATGCGGGTCAGCCACGCTACAGCCTGCGGGTGCGTAACAACGAATTCGATCACGAGAATCTGCAGCTCGGCATCAACGAGGCCCACGCTCTGGGCAAGCAGTTCTATGTGGTGGCCAACATCCAGCCCCACAACTCCAAGCTCAAGACCTTCATCCGCGACATGCGTCCCGTGGTGGAGATGAAGCCGGATGCGCTGATCATGTCAGACCCGGGTCTCATCATGATGATGCGCGAAGCCTTCCCGGACATGCCCATTCACCTCTCGGTGCAGGCCAACGCGGTCAACTGGGCGACGGTGAAGTTTTGGCATCAGATGGGCCTGACCCGTGCCATCCTCTCGCGCGAGCTGTCACTTGACGAGATCGAAGAGATCCGCATGCAGGTGCCGGAGATGGAGCTGGAAGTCTTCGTCCACGGCGCCCTGTGCATGGCCTATTCGGGCCGCTGCCTGCTGTCCGGTTACATCAACAAGCGCGACCCCAACCAGGGCACCTGCACCAACTCCTGCCGCTGGGAGTACAAGGTGCACGAGGGCAAGGAAGATGACGTGGGCCAGATAGTCCACCGTCAGGAGCCCATCGCAGTTCGCCCGGACAATACCCTGGGGCTCGGCAAGCCGAGCGATGCCCTGGTGCTGCTGGAAGAGTCCAACCGTCCCGGTGAATACATGACGGCGTTCGAGGACGAGCACGGCACCTACATCATGAACTCCAAGGATCTGCGCGCCGTCGAGCACGTGGAGCGCCTGACCAAGATGGGGGTGCATTCGCTGAAAATTGAAGGCCGCACCAAGTCCTTCTACTACTGCGCCCGCACCGCCCAGGTCTATCGCAAGGCCATCGACGACGCAGTCGCCGGTCGTCCGTTCGATCCGACCCTGATGGGCACCCTCGAAAATCTGGCCCACCGTGGCTACACCGAGGGCTTCCTGCGCCGCCACAACCACAGCGAGTACCAGAACTACGACTACGGCTACTCGGTCTCCGACACCCAGCAGTTCGTCGGCGAGATCACCGGTCGCCAGGGCGACATGGTGGAAGTTGAAGTGAAGAACAAGTTCCTGGTGGGCAACAGCCTGGAGCTGATGACGCCGCAGGGCAACGTCAGCTTCAATCTGGAGCAGATGCAGAACCGCAAGGGCGAGCTCATCGACACGGCGCCGGGCAATGGCCACGTTGTCTATGTGCCAGTCCCCAAAGAGATCGACATCAACTACGGCATATTGCTGCGCAACCTCGGCGATCGCCAGGACACCCGTCAGCCGCACTCGGCGGCCTGATATGTCCCTGCTCATCACCGACAAGTGCATCAACTGCGACATGTGCGATCCCGAGTGTCCGAACCAGGCCATCAGCCTGGGGGAGGAGATCTACGAGATAGACCCCAGTCGCTGCACCGAGTGCGTCGGTCACTATGAGAAGCCGACCTGCATCAGCGTCTGCCCCATCGATTGCATCATCTGGGATCCCGCCCACGTGGAAACCGAAGAGCAGTTGCTGGAGAAGTTTGTGCGGATGCACCGGCAGTAATTACCGGCATGTTGTCGAAAAAAAAGCCCCTGACGGGGCTTTTTTACGTTTGGTGCTGGCCGTGCCTAGATGTGTAAACCCACCAGGTTGTTCACAGATTGAAGACGACTGATGGGGGGCTGGTAGCCCAGACTTGCATGAGGACGATGCCAGTTGTACTCATGCAGCCACGGTTGCAAGTGTTCTGCCCGTTGCGCTGACGAGTCATAGCTCCGTGCATACGCCCATTCACGCAGCGCTGTCTGAATGA